>JBKJOY010000199.1:0-13488 GCA_046595415.1 Thermomonas sp. | reverse complement strand
GTTGTCCTTGACCCCGGCTTCGGTGGTGCTGGTCACGCCCACCGGCTTGTTCAGCGCGATGTAAATGTGCCGGCGCTGGCCCTTGGCTGCAGTACGCGCTGCCAGCGGCTTGTCGTCGATGCGGACCTGGTCGCCGTCGCCTACTTCGGCGCCGATACGCGCACGCATACCGTTGACGGTGACCCGCCCCTCTCCGATCAGGCTATCGGCTTCACGCCGGGAACAGTAACCGGCGTCGGAAATATGTTTGTTGAGTCGCATGGGCGCGCATTCTACGCGCCCGGGCAAGATCAAGGGCCGGAATCAGGCGCGCAAGTCTTCGTAGTCGGGGTGCTTGCGCATCCAGCCATCAGCGTAGGAACACTGCGGTATCACCTTCCAGCCCTGTGCGCGGGCATGCTCCAGCGCAGCCTTGACCAACGCACCGGCAATCCCGCGCCCGCCGATCGCGTCCGGCACGATGGTATGGGTGAGGGTCATGGTGTTGCCGGCCAGTTCGTATTCCACATAGCCGGTGACATCGTCCACGACGGTGTTGAAGCGGCCGGATTTTGGGTCGTGCGTGATCGTATTGTCCATGTCATCCCTCACATTAGTTGGAGGCAGGATGCAGCAGCGTCTGCATGAAGTGGGTGAACACCCGCGGTTCCATGATCAGGGTGAACAATATCCCGTAAGCCGCGCCCCACAAATGCGCACTATGGTTGACGTTGTCACGCCCACGCCGGTCCATCCAAATCGTGTAGCCGACGTAGAGGATGGCGAACATGAAGGCCGGAATCGGCACCGGGATCGGGAAGATGATCAGCTTCGACCATGGATCGAACAGGATGAAAGCAAACAAGACAGCCGACACTCCGCCGGAGGCGCCCAGGCTGCGGTAGTTCGGGTCGCGGCGATGGGTGATGTACGTCGGCAGGATCGAAACGACAATGGCGGACATGTAGAACAGCACGAATCCGGGGACACCGATCCAGTCGGAAAAGATCCGTTCCACCGCAGCGCCGAACGAGTACAACGTGATCATGTTGAACAGCAGGTGCGCCCAGTCGGCATGCACGAAGCCGTAGCCGAGCAAGCGGTCGTATTGTTTGCGCCGCTCCACCGCCGGCGGCCACAGGATCAGGCGCTCCAGCAAAACGCGGTCATTGAATGCACGCCACGACACCAGCACGGTGATGGCGATGATGACCAAGGTGGCCGATAGATTCATGCTCCGGCTCCGGCGTTCAGGCCCATTCCGTCAGGCCCTCGCGTGCATACAACTCGACAAACGAAGGACGCGCCTTCATCCGTTGCGCGAGTGCATCCAGATGTGGCCATTCTGTCGCCGGTTTCGGCATGCCGCGTGACCACCGCATCAACATCGTGAGGTAGAAATCCGCGACACAGGCGGCATCGCCGAGCAGGTACGGTCCCTGTGCAGCCAGATGGTCATCGATGCGCTGCCACTGCGCACCAATGCGTGCAGCGCACTGTTCTTGCACTGCCTCCACATGTGCATCGCCAGCCGGCTCCTGTGGGTACCACCATTGCCGGAACAGCGGTTGCACCATGTTCGCGAGGTTGAACATCCACTGCAGGTAGTCGGCGCGGCGCAGATCATCGAACGCGGGGGCGAGCTCGGCGTGCGGGTGACGCTCGCCCAGCAACATCGCCATCGCGGCGGCTTCGTACTGCGGCGCGCCATCGATGACCAACGTCGGCACGACGCCATTCGGGTTCAACGCCAGGTAGTCGGGTGACTTCTGCGCCCTGGCGGCGGTATCGACCAGTTGCAGTCGGTGTGGCTCGCCGGTTTCAATCAGCAGCCAATGCACCAGCAGGCTCGCAGCGCCGGGGGCGTAATACAGGGTCGTGGTCATGACAGGTTCCTGGCGGCGGTAGCGATGGCGGATTCTCGCACGCAGCATGGCAAGCGGATCCATGCCCATCGCCAGTCCCGTCGCCATCGCTGCACGGTTACCATCGGTTGTTCGAAATCGCCATGCCCGAATCTGGAGACCGTCCATGCACCGCACCTTGCTGCTTGCTGCCCTGCTCGCCTGTTCGTTTGGCGCCACTGCGGCGGATGCTCCGCTGAGTACCGTCTCCGAACGTTCCGGCTTCACGATCACCGGGCGCTATGACGAAGTCATCAAACTCTGCGATGCGTTTGCCATTGCGTATCCGCAATCGGTGCGCTGTTTCGACTTCGGGATAACGCCCGAGGGCCGCACGATGAAGGCGATGGCGGTGTCGACCAGCGGTGCGCTGGATGCCAAGTCTGCGCGGGCGAAAGGCTTGCCGGTGTTGCTTGCCCAAGCTGGAATCCACGCCGGTGAGATCGACGGCAAGGATGCCGGATTCTGGCTGATAAGGGATTTGCTGGAAGGCAAGGTCGGCACGGGCGTGCTGGACAAGACCGTGCTGGTGTTCGTGCCCGTGTTCAACGTCGACGGCCATGAGAATTTCCGTGCGTGGAACCGCCCGAACCAACGTGGCCCGAAAGAGATGGGTTTTCGCGTCACCGGCCAGCGCTACAACCTAAACCGTGATTACGTGAAGGCGGACACACCCGAAATGCAGGCCCTGCTCGGCTTGGTCAACGCATGGGATCCGCTGGTCGAACTCGACCTGCACGTCACCGACGGCGCCAAGTTCCAGCACGATGTCTCCATCACCGGCGAGCCGACCAATTCCGGCGACGAAGCGCTGCGCACCGCCGGGCGTGCACTACGCGATGGCATGCTGGCGAAACTCGCCACCCAGGGATCGTTGCCGGTGTCGTTCTATCCGAGCCTGCAACGCTACGACGACCCGACCTCCGGCTTCGTGCATGGCGTCAACCCACCGCGTTTCTCCGATGGCTATTACGTGTTGCGCAACCGCCTCGGCATCCTGGTCGAAACCCATTCGTGGAAGGACTATGCGCATCGCGTGCGTACGACCTACAACGCGGTGTTGGACGCGCTGGAACTGACTGCGGCCCATGCCAGCCAATGGCAGGCGCTTGCGCATGCTGCTGACCAGCGCGCGCGCGCGCTGGGCGGGCAATCGATAGCGTTGGATTACAAAGCCACCGACACGGTGCGCATGATTGATTTCCTCGGCTACGCCTACACGCGCACGCCGTCGGACGTGTCGGGTGCGCTGATGACCCGTTACGACGAAACCACACCGCAGGTCTGGAAGGTTCCGCTGCGCGACGAAGTTGTTCCGAGCACCCTCATCACCGCGCCCAAGGGCGGCTACCTGGTGCCGCAGCCGTACGCCGTGGCCGTGGCCAAGCAACTGTTGATCCACGGCATCGACTTCAGGGTGCTCACCAGTACAACACGCGGCATGCAGGCACAGGTGTTTGTTGCGGACAGTGCGAAGTTCGCGCCGACGTCCATCGAAGGCCACCAGCGCGTCACGCGCAAAGGCGAATGGCGCAACAGCACTGCCGACATCGCCGCCGGCTCCCTGTACGTGCCTCTGGCGCAAGCCAAGGCGCGCCTGGTCGTCAACATCCTGGAGCCGCTGGCGCCGGATTCGATGGCCGCGTGGGGGGATTTCAACAACGCGTTCGAGCAGAAGGAATACATGGAGCCGTACGTGGCCGAGGAACAGGCGCGGCTGATGATGACGCGTGATCCGGCGTTGAAGACCACGTTCGAACATAGGCTGCGAGACGACGCCGACTTCGCCAAGGATCCCGAAGCACGCCTGAATTTCTTCTACCGCCGTCATCCGGCTTGGGACACGGGCACCAACCGCTATCCGGTGATGCGCACGGACACTGTGTATTGACGGCTTAGCAGTTCTCGTATTTCCAGTTGCGGCGTTTGCCGTCCACCAGCCATTCGATCGTCTGCGCGACGCGTTTGGCCCGGGTCTCCTCGCGCTTGGCCTCGGTGATCCATGCGATGTACTCGCGCCTGCATCCGGGCGGGAATGCATCAAACGTCACCTTCGCTGCCTTGTTCTGATTCAAGGCAGCGACCAGTTCGGCCGGGACTTCGGCGGCTGGCTGTGCTGCGGATTTGGGCGCGGCGGGTAGCTTGACTCCCTCTTCATTGAGTTTCATCGCTCTGCGGATATCTGCCTGCAGGCGCTCGCTCGGTGGAATGTCCTTGATCGAGGCCATCTTGCCGTAACTGCCCATGCCGTCGCGCGCCACGCCGTCGCCCATCACCAGCGCGTGCTTCCAATAGCCGAACGATGCGTGATGCTTGAACGCTGCCATTTGGCACAGGATCGCGCCGGCATAGGTGAAACTCGGCATGCTCCAGCGGATGGATTCCTCGACCTGCGGACAGGCTGCATGCACGGCCTCGCGCAGCTGGCACAGGATCGGCTGGGCGAAGGGCGCAGCGCGTTCGATATAGGTGTCGATGCGAGGATCCTGGGTCATGGGCTTGCGTAGCAGCGGCGACAGCGCCATTCTGCACCTTCAATCCAGTCAATCGACGGGGCGCGCGATGACTCAGGAACGCCGCAAAGACGCTGAACACACCAAGCGCGCACTACGCGCGGACCTGAACGATGTCCAGTTGGAAACCCTGGCTGCGCTGGAGCGGTTCGGCTGGGAACTCAAGTTCATTCGCCGTCCCCTGTTCCAACCTTCGATCCCGGTGGTATTCGATGGCGACCGCAAGATCTTTGCGATTCTTGACGCCGACGGCAAGCTCAACGAGCACCCGCCCTTCGATATTCGCCACTGAGTAAACACCATGTCCCGTAATCCACGCATCCATTGGATTTGGTGGATGCTTGCCATCGCCTTGCTGCTGGGGTGGCGGTTCTGGCCGCACGACAGCCTGGATGGCCCTACCCAGCCTGTCAGCAACCCTCATTCAAGCAACCAGGCGTCAGTTCCGGTTGAATTCTCCACGTCAGGATCAAGGCAGTCCCTGCCCGCATCAGGCTTGCCGGCCTTCCTGCCGGCCGAAGCCGGCGACACGATTACCCTGATCCAACGCGGAGGTCCGTTCACGCATCAACAAGACGGTAGCGTGTTCGGTAATCGCGAAGGATACCTTCCGCGCAAACAGCGTGGCTGGTATCACGAATACACGGTCGAGACGCCGGGGTTGTCGCACCGTGGCACGCGCCGAATCATCACCGGCGGCACCCCCCCACAAGTCTGGTACTACACCAGCGACCACTACGACAGTTTCCGCAGCTTCGATCCCGGCGCGGCCAGCGGAGCACCGCGATGAGTGAATCCGGGTTTGACCTCGGACTGGATGACCCCAGCCGCGCCGGTGTTTATTTCGTCACCAACGACGACTTGCGGACCATCGGTATGGCCGCGCGCGATGCAGGCCTGCTGACACGCAACATCGACCTGCGTGGCTGCAAGACGAAGGCGGCCCTGCTCTTGCGCATCTCCATCGCTTTGGACACGCCAACCGGAAGCGGCCGCAATTGGGATGCCCTGAGCGACCAATTGCGCGATCTCTCCTGGCTAGCTGCGCACGGTTATGCATTCCTGTTCGACGATGCCAGCCACCTGCGCGATGCCGACGAAACCAGCTTCGATACGTTACTCGACATCCTGCAGGAAGCCGCTGCCGACTGGGCGCAACGCCAGATCCCGTTCTGGGCATTCCTTGCCCTACCCGAAGGCGAGTTCGAGCAGGCTGATTGACCCGTTAAAACGAGTCCTCTCCTGAGAGCGAAACGCTGGTTGCCGACCAACAAAAAGCCCCGCCATAGCGGGGCTGTTTGCTTGCTGATTGGTGCCCAAGAGGGGACTCGAACCCCTACGACCTAAATCGCTACCACCTCAAGGTAGTGCGTCTACCAATTCCGCCACCTGGGCAAACAAAACGGTGCGGCCTGCGCCGCTGCATATTGTAAGGCGATTACTTGCCTTGCGCCGGTGCCGCGGCAGCAGGTGCTTGATCTCCAGGAGCTTGTTCTGCGGGAGCAGTTGACGCTGGTGCTTGCTGGTCATACTGCGGCAGCTTGACCGCGCTTGCCGGCTGCGGCGCTGTTGCGACCGGCACCTGTGCGGCAGGAACCTGTGCGGTCGGAATCTGTGCCGTCGGCACCTTCGCGGCAGGCGTCGCCGGTGCGGGCTGCCCCATCACGCCAAGATCGCTGGCCGCTGGGGCGTTGATCTGGGTCGCCGACTTGCTGGCGTAGTACGCCATGCCCAAGCTGATGCCGAAGAACAGCACCGCCAGCCACTTGGTGCTCTTGGTCAGGAAATTGGAAGAGCCGCGCGCGCCAAACACGGTGGCCGAAGCTCCGCCACCGAAACCCGAACCAGCCTGCGCACCGGCGCCGCGCTGCATCAGGATCAGGCTGATCATGGCGATTGCCACCAGCACGTAAAGCACGTTAACGAGTTGCAACAGCATGGTGCGAAGTTCCGTATGAAATGTTGCTAATGGGGCTGGATCAGGCCGCTGCAGCAGCCACGATGGCCAGGAAGTCGGCGGCGACCAGGGAGGCCCCGCCAATCAGCCCACCGTCGACGTCGGCCTGGGAAAACAGGCTGGCGGCATTGTCGGGCTTGACGCTGCCGCCATAAAGGATGGGCAGTGAATCCGCAATTGTAGCATCGCGTGCCGCGATCTCGCCACGGATGAAGGCATGCACGGCCTGTGCTTGTGCCGGACTGGCGGTGCGCCCGGTCCCTATGGCCCAGACTGGCTCGTAGGCCACCACTGCACCGGCGAAAGCCCGATTGCCGGCGGCGTCGAACACCGCTTGCAATTGCTGCTCGATGCGCCATTCGGTCTGGTCGGATTCGCGTTCGCGCAAGGACTCACCGACACACAGGATCGGGGTCAGGCCCGCATTCTTGGCCGCCATGAATTTGGCCGCAACCAACTCATTGCTTTCGTGGTGGTACTGGCGTCGCTCGGAGTGGCCCACCAAGCCGTAACGGGCGCCAATGTCCTCCAACATCGATGCCGACACCTCGCCGGTATAAGCCCCTTGGTCAGTCGCACTGACGTCCTGGGCGCCGAACTTCAGACCACAGGCATCGCAGCGGTCGATCAAGTCGGTCAGATACGGCAGCGGCGGCAGGATCACGCGCACGACACCTGCAGCCGCCGGTGCGGCACTGATGGCATCGACCAGCCTGCGTGCGAACACGCGATCGCCATGCTGTTTCCAGTTTCCGGCAACGATCTTCTGGCGCATGGTGGCTCCCGCTGGCTGCTTGCCTCGCAGTTTAGCAAGCCCGCTGCGGGTGCCGGTATAGTCGCCGCGATGAATCGTGCAATTACCCCGCTGCGCATGCTGCCTTACCGCAAGCCCACCGAGGGCCGCGATTACTGGCTGCTGGACGATGCGTTGCCCAACCCGGGCGCAGTTCGCGAACGCTGCCTGGTGAAGGACGACTGGATCCTTGGTCACCCCCATCGCCCTGAAAGCTGGCCCGGCCGGCGCTCGATTCCCGCACTCGAACCGGCCGAACTTGCGCCCATCGAAGACTGGGTCAAACAAGCGACTGGCATGCGCCGGCTCTGGCTGGAGACATCGCCAGACGGGACCCGGCTCAACCACAACTGCGTGCAGGTCGTGGCCAAGGGCGACTCTGGCCCGAAGCCACATACCGACTCCCGCAACCTGTGCCGTTACGCGGCCGTGCTGTACCTCACGCCGGACGCACCCGCGGACTGTGGCACGAGTTTCTACCGGCAACGCCTGCCGGGCGGGCAACTGGGTGGGAACACCGTCAACAAGCCGCACGCCAACCTGGTAGAGGCCCTGGGCACCCGCTTCGTACCCCACGATTCATTCGTCGAGGATGTGCGCATCCCCAACAAGTTCAACCGCTTGCTGCTCTACTCGGCCTGCATGATCCACAGCGCAACGGCGTATTGCGGCGATGTCCTCGCCAATGAACGCATGGCCGCGGTCTTTTTCTGGATGGGCGCCTGAGCGCCCGAAAGCTCACTTCAGCTTGATCTCGCGCAGGCGCTCGTTGAGGTATTCCTGCGCCGTGATCGGCTGCGGATACCGACTGGGATTGTCCGGCGTTATCGTGGACGGCAGCACATCGATCAGGAAATCCGGATTCGGGTGCAGGAAGAACGGCGTGGAGTAGCGCGGCTGGCGCGCCTGCTCGCCCGGTGGATTGACCACGCGATGGGGCGTCGACGGATACACATGGTTGGTCAGCCGCTGCAGCATGTCACCGATGTTCACCACGATCGTGTCCGCGTCGGAGGTGAACGGCACCCACTCGCCCTTCTGCGATTTCACTTCCAGCCCGGCAGCGCTCGCTCCGACCAGCAAGGTGATCAGGTTGATGTCCTCGTGCGCACCCGCACGCACATTGGGGATGTCGTCGGCGGTGATCGGCGGATAGTGGATCGGGCGCAGGATCGAATTGCCGACATTGGTCTTGTCGGCGAAATAGTCTTCCGCCAAGCCGATGTGCAGGGCGAGCGCCGACAACACCTGCGAGCCGAGCGCATCCAGTGATTCGTACAGGCCATAGCCGACACGCTGGAACTCAGGCACTTCCGCTGGCCAGAGATTGGGCGCCATGTCATCAGCGTATTTGGAATCGCGCGGGATCTCGCGGCCGATATGCCAGAACTCCTTGAGGTCCGAATACGTGGCGCCCTTCGCGGTTTCCACACCGAATTGCGTATAGCCCCGCGCCCCGCCGCCGCCCGCCACGTGGTACCTGCGCTTGGCTTCTTCCGGCAGCGCGAAGAACCTCTGGAACGTCTGGTAGGCCTCGTCGATCTGGGCCTGCGCGATACCGTGGTTGCGAATACCGGCAAAGCCCCACTCGCGATACGCCGCGCCCAGCTCGTCGACGAATGCTTGGCGGTCAGCCGGGCTGGCAGGCTGGG
The DNA here is from genome assembly GCA_046595415.1 of Thermomonas sp. Lineage (GTDB taxonomy): Bacteria > Pseudomonadota > Gammaproteobacteria > Xanthomonadales > Xanthomonadaceae > Thermomonas. The sequence goes on along the minus strand of JBKJOY010000199.1, from coordinate 4,690 downwards.
TGAAGCGGCGAATATCCAGGGTCGGTATTTGCGGGGGCACGTTCTGGCTGCTCATGGCGTCTGACCTGCAATGGTGGCGCGGAGTGTGCGTCCCGCGCGGTACGAAGTTCGGAGATCTGGATCAGTTCGTGCCGAGGGCCGCCGCATCACGCACCGCCGCGGCCAGATGTTCGAGCGTTGCATCGACCAGCGCGGCATCGTCGGCTTCCACCGTCACCCGCACCACCGGCTCGGTGCCCGACGGACGCAGGAACGCGCGGCCCCTGCCCTCGACGCTGGCCTGTGCGTGCAAGAGCGCCGCCTGCACGCTGGCTGCTTCAGCGGGCTTGCCGTTGCCGGCATAGCGCACGTTCACGGTTTTCTGCGGCACCTTGTGCAGGCCTTCGAGTGCCTTGGCCAAGCCGAATCTCCGGCGCTTCAGGACTTCCAGCACCTGCAGCGCACTGACAATGCCGTCGCCCGTGCTGGTGCGATCCAGGCACAACAAATGCCCCGACGCCTCCCCGCCCAACGTGGCGTCATGGGCGAGCAGCTGCTGGTGGACATAACGATCACCGACCTTCGAGCGCAGGAAGCCGATACCGCGTGCGCGCATCGCGCGTTCGAAGCCAAAGTTGGTCATCAAGGTGCCGACCACCGGTCCCTGCAGCCGCCCGCTGTCCTGCCAGTCGCAGGCCAGGACGTACAACAGGTCGTCGCCATCGTGGACATTGCCGTCGGCATCCACGAACAACACCCGATCGCCATCACCATCGAATGCGATGCCGAGATCGGCGCCGATCTCGCGCACCCTCGCGGCCAGGCATTGCGGATGGGTCGAGCCAACCGCCTCGTTGATGTTCAAGCCGTTGGGTTCAACGCCAATCGCGTCGACGCGTGCGCCGAGTTCACGCAACACCAACGGCCCGAGCCGATAGGTCGCGCCATTCGCGCAATCCACCACGATCTTCATGCCATCCAGATTGAAGCCCTTCGGCACCGAATTCTTGCAGGCCTCGACATAGCGGCCGATGGCGTGGCGCGTGCGCACGGCTTTGCCCAACGATTCCGATGGCACCGTGCTGAACGGCTTGTCGAGGGCGGCTTCGATGGCCAGTTCGGTCGCGTCATCCAGCTTTTCGCCGTGCGCCGAAAAGAACTTGATGCCGTTGTCGAAGTGCGGGTTGTGCGAAGCCGAGATCACGATACCGCCATCGGCCCGCATTGAATTGGTCAAATGCGCCACCGCCGGCGTCAGCATCGGGCCCATCAACTGCACGTCCACGCCCGCGGCGACCAGGCCCGCTTCAAGCGCGGCTTCGAACATGTAATTGGAGATCCGCGTGTCCTTGCCGATCAGGACGACGGGCTTGCGCCAGACGCGCTCCTTCTCGGTTGCCGCCGCGGTCAGGGCATGACCGTAGGCGTTGCCCAGCCGCAGCACGAAATCCGCTGAAATCACGCCTTCGCCAACGCGACCCCGGATCCCGTCCGTACCGAAATAACGCCTGCTCACGCTGCCTCCGCATCATCGATTGGCGCGGGACGATTCATCAACATCGCCAGCAGGTGGGCAAGCCGGTCGCGCATTTCACGACGGTCCACGATCTGGTCGACAGTGCCGTGGTCCAGCAGGAATTCGCTGCGCTGGAAGCCTTCCGGCAGCTTTTCGCGCACGGTCTGTTCGATGACGCGCTGGCCAGCGAATCCGATGAGTGCTTCTGGCTCGGCGATGTTGAGGTCGCCCAGCATCGCGAAGCTTGCCGAGACGCCACCGGTGGTCGGATTGGTGAGGACCGAGATATACGGCAGCCCCGCCGCACGCATGCGACCGAGTGCAGCCGATGTCTTGGCCATCTGCATCAGCGAAAACAGGCTTTCCTGCATGCGCGCGCCGCCGCTGGCGGAGAAATTCACGAACGGACAGCGCAACTCCAGCGCACGTTCGGCGGCCAGTGTGAAGCGCTCACCGACGACCGACCCCATCGAGCCGCCCATGAAGGCAAAATCAAAGGCCGATGCGACCAGGTCGTGACCCTTCAGCTTGCCTTCCATCGCGATCAGCGCATCGCGCTCACCTGCGTTCTTCTGCGCGGCCTTGATCCGGTCGGAATACTTCTTCTGGTCCTTGAACTTGAGCACATCGACCGGGCCAAGTTGCGCACCGATCTCGTGGCCCAAGCCGTCGTCAAGCAAGGCTGCCAAACGCGCACGTGCACGTATCGGCATGTGGAAATTGCATTTCGGGCAAACCTCGAGGTTCGCCTCCAGCTCGGGCCGGTACAGCACGGCGCCGCAGCGGTCGCATTTCTCCCAGAGTCCTTCGGGCACGCTGCGCTTGCGATCCGCGCCGGTTTCGGTGCGGATGCGTGCGGGCATCAGTTTTTTTAGCCAGCTCATTCGGAAGCATCACCTTCGTTCGTCGCGCGCATCGACTTGACCGTCGTCCACGCGGGTGCCGGAACGACGACCGATGAGTCTAGCGCAGTCGGCTCATGCCGCCGGGCCATCCAATGCTGCGCGAAGAGGGCGCAGAAAGGCCGCGGCACGCGTGGCGGCTTGTTCCGCATCGACGCTCCCATCCATTGCGGCCACCAACGCGCTGCCCACCACCACGCCATCAGCGTGCTCGGCCATCGCGCGGGCGCTGTCGGCATCGCGAATGCCGAAGCCGACGAACACCGGCGCAGGGCCCAGTGAACGCAGTTGCTGCAGGCGCTCGCCGGCACCGCCTACGTCCAAGCGGTCAGCCCCGGTCACGCCGGCAAAACTGACGTAATAGAGATAGCCCTCGGCTTGTGCACACAGACGCTCTAGGCGTGCACGTGGCGTGGTCGGCGATGCCAGTGAAATCAGCGCTAGCTGGTGATGGCTGAACGCGGCACGGTATTCGTCGGCCTCTTCGGGTGGCAAATCCACCAGCAGCACGCCATCCACGCCCACTTCGGCCACATCCGCCGCATACGTCGCCACACCGCGGATCTCGACCGGATTCAGATACCCCATCAAGACCACCGGTGTGGTCTGGTCGCGCTCACGGAAACTGCGCACGCAATCCAGCAGGTAACGCATCCCTGCCCCGCGCAGCAGCGCACGCTCGGAGCTGCGCTGGATCACCGGACCATCCGCCATCGGGTCGGAGAACGGCACGCCCAACTCGATGACGTCTGCACCTGCCTCGGCCAACGCATGCATGACCGGCACCGTTGCGGCCAACGATGGGTCACCCGCGGTGATGAACGGCACCAGCGCCTTGCGCCCCGCGGAACGCAGGGCAACTAGCCGTTGCTGGAGCCGCGTCATTCGTTGACTGATGCAGCCGGCGGCACTGCACCAGCGGCGGAAACATACTCACTGGCGGGCGTGCTGGCAGCCAGTCGACCGATCTGGATCCCGGCGGCAGCGTACTCTTCGGCCAGTTCCGAGACGCCGACGTCGATGCCACGCTCCTGGCCAAGTCCATCCAGATGTTCATTGAGCATGCGGCGGAACATCGTGCTCATGTGCTCAAGGAAATCCTTTCGCTCAGTGGCCGCATGGATCGGCTTCACGCTGATCAGGTAGGCGTGCGCGTTGAAACGCGCCGCGGCGAACAGGCAGGCGAGGCTGGACCGCTGCACGCCATGCTGCTGCGACTGCCGGTTGGTGACTTGGAGGTACTCGTTGACACACTCGAAGAACACAGGATCGAGCGAGTTGGCATTGTCGCCCTCAACCTGGGCCTGCTGCTGTTGCTGAGCTTGATCGTCGGCCATGGCCGGACTCCTGGATCGTTGATTAGCCGATCATTATCGCGTAACTGGACGCCGCGAACCAGCTCGGGCCTACAGCACAAATCCTTCGAGGCTTGCAATCGTCTGCACGTCCTTGTCGCCACGGCCAGACAGGTTGCACAGGACCATGCCGTCAGGCGGCAATTCCCGCGCCAGCTTCAAGGCCTGGGCGATGGCGTGGCTGGACTCCAGCGCGGCGAGGATGCCCTCGGTCTTGGCCAGCAAATGGAATGCTGCCAACGCTTCCGCATCGGTGACGCCAACGTACTCGGCACGTCCAGTGTCCTTGAGGAAGGCATGCTCGGGGCCAACGCCCGGATAATCCAGCCCGGCCGAGACCGAGTGGGTTTCGGTGATCTGGCCATCGTCGTCGCAGATCACATACGTGCGGTTGCCGTGCAGCACGCCCGGCCGACCGGCTGCCAGCGAGGCCGCGTGACGTCCGGTCTCGATACCCTCGCCTGCCGCTTCGGCGCCCACGATGCGCACGCCGGGATCGTTGAGGAATGCATGGAACAGGCCAATGGCATTGCTGCCGCCGCCGACGCAGGCCGTCACTACATCCGGCAAGCGCCCATACTCCAGCAGCATCTGCGCCCGCGCTTCGCGGCCGACCACGGCATTGAAATCACGGACCATGCGTGGATATGGATCCGGGCCCGCGACCGTGCCGATGATGTAGAAGGTGTCGCGCACGTTGGTGACCCAATCACGCATGGCTTCGTTCAAGGCATCCTTCAGCGTGGCCGAACCGCTGGTCACCGGCACCACGGTCGCCCCCAGCAACTGCATCCGGTAGACATTGATCTTCTGGCGTTCGATGTCGGTGGCACCCATGTACACCACGCATTCCAGCCCCAGCCGAGCTGCGACGGTCGCACTGGCCACGCCATGCTGGCCAGCGCCGGTCTCGGCAATGATTCGGGTCTTGCCCATGC
>JBKJOY010000116.1:0-2863 GCA_046595415.1 Thermomonas sp. | reverse complement strand
GAAATTTCCACGTGGCGCGTCGCCGAACCTCTCGATGATTCTCGGCGGTACCGGCGCGCGGCTGGAAGACCTGGTCGGCGCGTTCGCTGCGCTGCATCGCGACGGCATTGCAGGCCGGATTCGCTACACCGCGGCGGATCCACGCATCGAGCGCAGGTTGTTGTCGCCAGGCGCTGCGTGGATCGTGCGCGAAATCCTCGCCGCCAATCCGCGCCCGGGCGAGGGCGCGGATACCTTCGATACCGGGCGTCGCCCGCGCGTGGCGTGGAAGACCGGTACCAGTTACGGATTTCGCGATGCGTGGGCGATCGGTGGCACCCGTCGCTATACGGTGGGCGTGTGGGTCGGGCGACCGGATGGCACACCGCTGCCGGGTCAGTACGGTGCAGTGACTGCCTTGCCGTTGATGCTCGAGGTGATCGACAGCCTGCCGCGGCAAACGGGCGATGCGGCGCGCCTGCCGATGCCTTCCAGCGTGTCGGAAACCGATATCTGCTGGCCGCTCGGCATTGCCGCAGACGCGCAGACGCAAACGTTGTGCCAGAAGCGGATGCACGCGTGGACACTGGACGGTGCGGTGCCGCCCACGTTCCCGGAACGCGATGCACGGCTTTGGAATACCGGCATCGAACATTTTGAAATCGACCCGAACTCGGGGCAGCGTCTGTCGGCAGAGTGCACGTTGCCGCACGCGGCCAGTACGGCAGAAATCGCGCGTTGGCCAGTGCTTGCATCTCCTTGGTTGCCTGTCGCGTGGCGCAACGCTTCGCAGTTACCGCCGCTGGCAGCAGACTGCAGGGACGATGGGCGTGAAGGCGGCGAAGCGTTGCGCATCGATGGCGTCAATGATGGCGCCACACTGGTGCGGCCACCCGGAAGCAGTGGTGGCGTGAAATTGTCGCTGCGGGCGCTGGGCACGGGTGCACCGGTGCAGTGGCTATTGGACGGGCGCCGGATCGGACAGACTGAAGGCAGCAACGCCTTGGCATATGCATTCGATACGCCAGGCACCCACGAGTTGACCGCGTTGGCGGATAGCGGTGCCTGGCATTCGGTGAAATTCCTGCTGCTTGGGCCAGCGCGGTAGACCCATCGTGATGTCCCGACATTTGCAAACGAAAAGGCGGCCTTGCGGCCGCCTTCTGGCGTCTCACTTTTTCTGGCGCGTTATTTGCCGATCCAGCCGTTGAGCATGTCGGCCATATCGTCGGCGTGCTCTTCTTCCTGGGCCAGGATTTCCATCAGCATGCGCTTGGTGGTGGTGTCCTTGTCGCCGATGTAATTGATCAGTTCGCGATAGCTGTCGATCGCGATACGCTCGGCAATCAGGTTTTCCTTGACCATGTCGCGCAAGTCGGCGCCTGGCTTGTATTCGGCATGCGAGCGCTTGGTCAAGGTGTCCGGATTCAGATCAGGCTCGCCGCCAAGCTGGACGATGCGCTCGGCGATGCTGTTCGCATGCGCCTGCTCCTGCTGCGCGTGCTCCAGGAACTCTGACTTGACCGCATCCGACAGCATGCCGTCCGCCATGAAGTAATGGCGGTAGTAGCGCAGGACGCAGACCCATTCGGTGGCGAGCGCCTCGTTCAATTTCTCGATGACGACCTTTCGGTCAGCCAGATACGTCTTGGTCACTGCGCCCTGGTCGACGTCCTTGCGGGCATTCGCCCGCAACGTCGCAGTGGAGGTGAAGCCATCGCTGGTGCCTGGCTGGCTGGCGGTCTTCGCGGTTTTCGGGGTCTTGGCCATGATCATCCTGGTGCGCGGGAAAGGGAGAATCGTCGGGAAGCTGCAGGTTTTCTACAGCAACCCGCGTCGTCAATCAGTCAAGGTTGGCGAGCACGTGCTCAGCCGACGACACCCGGAATTCACCCGCTGCTTCAACGAATGCCTGCTTGACCATGCCATCTTCGACATACAACGCAAATCGCTTGCTGCGCGACCCCATCCCATACGCGCTGGCATCCATTTCCAGGCCCAATGCGCGGGTGAACTCGCCATTGCCGTCGGACAGCATGCGCAGGCCTTCGGGCACGTGCTGGCTTTCGCCCCAGGCTTCCATCACGAACGGGTCGTTGACGGCCATGCAGGCTACATTGATGCCGCGGCGGCGGAATTCATCGAAGTGTTCGACGAAACCGGGCAGGTGGCGTTCTGAGCAGGTTGGCGTGAATGCGCCGGGTACCGAAAACAACACGGTCTTGTTGCCATCGAACAGGGTGGTCGTATCCACTTTCTGGACACCGTCATGGATGTACTGGAGCACGGCTTCGGGAATGCGTTCGCCTGACTGGATCGACATGGGATTTCCTTTCTCTTTGGGAGGACGTTCGGGATAACGGACGAGTCTAAACCTTGCCATGTGGTGGATCGGTTAACCTTTCAACCTTGATTCAAGCAGGAGGCTAGGGACGCGACATGGAGTTCAAGGACTACTACCAGATCCTGGGTGTCGAACCCAGTTCCGGCGATGCGGAAATCAAGACCGCCTACCGGCGGATGGCGCGCAAATTCCATCCGGACGTCAGCAAGGAAGCGGGCGCCGAGGAGAAATTCAAGGCTGTCAACGAGGCCTACGAAGCGCTGCGTGATCCCGCCAAGCGCAAGGCATATGACCAGTTGCGCGCAGGTGGTTACCGCCCCGGTGACCAGGTGCGTCCACCGCCGGGTGGCTACCATCCGGGGCAGGGCGGGCAACCCGATTTCGACGAGATCTTCGCGGGGGGCGGCGCAGGCGGCGGCTTCAGTGATTTCTTCGAAAGCATGTTCGGCCGCCAGGCTGCCGGTGCAGGGCCGCGTGGCCCGCAGGCACGGGGTGCGGCTGGCGGTGGCATTACCCGCGCCAAGCACGCAGTGCCACTGG
>JBKJOY010000114.1:0-7007 GCA_046595415.1 Thermomonas sp. | reverse complement strand
CGATTTGACCCGCATCCTCCAGCAGTGAAATGAAAGCGTACGGCAGGACAATCCCGGCATGGGGATGACGCCACCTGGCCAAGGCTTCAGCACCCTTGACTCGCCTTGTCGTCAGTTCGATCTTGGGCTGGTAGAACGGTTCGAATTGGTCCGCCTCCAATCCTTTCATTACCTGCTCGAGCGTAAAGCTGGGAGAGCCTTGAGGGGGTTTTTCAGGCTTTGCACTCGTCTGCCAATGCATCGCGATCAATTCAGAGAAACGCTGGGGTGTTGGCGGCTTCTCGACGGTACCGAGTAGCCGCATGCCATACGCCGCGCTCATGGTCGCCATCGTCCCGACCAGCGACTTGTCCAGTCCGCTGGTAATGATCAAAGAGGCTTTGACTTTGGCTTCCCCAAGCCGGCGGATGAAAGCCATTCCGTCCATGCCGGGCATGTCAATGTCAGTCACGATCACGTCGAATGGCAGCCCCAGCTCGCGGGTGACTTCGAGTGCGGAAAAACCGTCGGCGGCCTCATGGACGGATCGCACGCCAAGATCTTCCAGCATCTCCACGATCATGCTGCGTTGGAACGGATGATCTTCTACCACCAGAAAACGAAGGTCCTTCCCGAAGACCGAGGCATCCTCAAGATTGTCATCACGCGTCGAGGGCTGCATATAACTGCTCCAGTTCAATTTGAAACGCGTCGACAAGCCACGCCACCGCGGTGGCATCCTTTTCGCGGCCCGCCTGCTCGATCATTGCACAGACTGATACCAATCCAGAGGCGCCAAGGAAACTGGATGCCCCTTTGATCCGATGGGACATGTGGGTGACCGCCTCCATGTCACCCCGGTCTATTGCCGCAAGTAGTTGAATTACATCCAGATCATTCACTTGTCGGAAGTGGGCAAGCGCTCTTTGTGTGACGGGGAAATCGAATTTTTGAAGCGCAGGGCGGGCCCCGTTTTCAGTGACCGACGAGCTTGACTCATCAGTGGCCTCCACGGGCCCGTGGGAGAGCTCGGGACTTTCGTCAGCAAGATGGTTGGCCGCTCCCAGCCACTTGCCGAGTTTTTCTTGCATCACTTTCAGACTGATGGGCTTGGCCATGTAGTCGTCCATTCCAGCATCCAGACAGCTTTCCACCACACCGGGGATGACGTTGGCGCTACAGGCAATGATGGGAGTCCGGGAACCCGACAGGCCGTCTTCGGCCTCCCGTATGCTTCGACTCAGGTCATAACCACTCATGATCGGCATGTTGAGGTCGGTCACTACCAGTTTGTATTTGCCTGTACGCCAGCGTTCAAGCGCTTCGACACCACTTTCGACATCGTCGGCATCATAGCCAAGTGCGCTGATCTGGCTGCGCATCACAGTGCGGTTGGTCGGATGGTCGTCGACTATGAGGATCAGCATCTCCGAGACAGATCCTTCTGCGCTCGAGAGTTCCTGATTCGGCAAAAAAACCGACGCTGCCTGTTGCTTCGGAACGATTGTTTGAGTCTCGCTGGCCGGTAACACCATCGCTGGGTTACCGACAAATGCCACTATGTGAAGCTTCAGGGTCGTGCCGACGCCCAGCACGCTGGACATGCTGATTTGTCCACCCATCAATTCAGCCAATCGCCTGGAAATCGATAGTCCCAACCCAGTTCCACCAAAACGATTGGCGATGCTGTGCGCTTGCCTGAATTGCTGGAACAGCATCTGCTGATCTTCGGCGGATATTCCAATGCCAGTATCCACGACTTCAAAGCGCAGGCACTCAAGATCACTATTCTGACCTTCCGACAGCACACGTAATTGCACGCCACCCTGTCGCGTGAACTTGAGTGAATTGCTGACGAAATTGCTCAGAATCTGGCGAAGCCGCAATGGATCCAGAATCAGGACGGGGCTTATTTTCGGGTCTACATACACACTGAAATCCAGTCCTAGACTCTTGGCGCTCCCGGAATAGATGCTGTGGATGCTTTCGATGAGATCGGCGATGCGTATGGGTTCGGGAAATATTTCGAGCTTGCCAGCTTCGGTTTTCGAGAAATCGAGAATGTCATCGAGGATCCGCCTTAGGGAACGACCCGACTCCTGCACAGCCTCGAGTGCCCCCCGAATTTCCGGATTCACCAACGTCAGGCTGATCACTTCGATGAGGCCCAAAATTCCGTTGAGAGGTGTCCGTATCTCGTGGCTCATGGTGGCAAGGAAGCTGCTTGTAGTCTCGTTCGAAGCCTCCGCTGCTGCTTTCTCCGATGAGAGCTTCTGCTCGACTGCTTTCCGTGCAGTGACATCCTGGAAGGTGCCGCGCATGGTGCTCACACTGCCCGAGCTGTCCGCCACCTGCAGTACAACCGTCTCCAGCACCACCAACATGCCGTTTGATCGCTGGATGGTGGCATCGAAGGACTGTGCCTCGCCTGTCGCCTGAGCCAATTCGAAAGCGTCTGCCGCGCCCAAGGAGCCTTCCACAAACATCTCGACGAGCTCCGCCAGGCTTGGAGGTTCCAACGCCGGGTTCCTTTCGAACAACTGGTAGACCTGCGGAGACCAGCTCATGGCGCCGGTGGTCAGGTCACATGTCCAATCCCCGAGCCTGGCAAGGCTTTGGGCATCCTCCAGCCTCTTGATCGCATCGTGGAGTGACTGTTCGGTCGCCTTCATATCGCTAGTGTCAAACATGTCAGCTGTCCAGATTGCGACTGTGTTGGAACCATGGAAGGGATGGCTCTGCTACGAAAAACAGAATCGTCACATAAATGCTGCCACGTCGGACCTTTGCAATCAGTGCTGAGAGCTCGAAACTTGCAGGCTCGATGGCTGCATTTGATCCAGAAATTTCATCAGGTAAGACACGGCGGAACGCCACCGCAGCATCATGCACGATGGCCTCACGGGTCTGGATGACTATAGTCTTCAGTTTCGTCCCTCACAATTAATGCCGCGGATGCGCCCATGTTTGAAGACTGACTTGCACTGGGTTCCGACCCTTCGCTTTGGCTAGCTAGCAGGCAGAATCAGCCCTCCCCAAGACATCTGCAACAGAGTTTCCACCGTTAGACAGGTTGTGGCGGGCAATCAACTCGACAGGGAAATGTCTCGAGCCCGGGCTTGGCGGAAAACCCGCATTCCGTGGGGTGGGCGGTAACTGCTTCGAGGTTGGACTCAATCAAATCCGACAGAACCCTGCTCGCGATCGTTGCTCGAAAAGGCTGGCTGTGTGCTTTTGGCGGCACTACTCTTGAGTCCATATATCCTCACTCGTCTATGGCAGGAGTCAGGCGTACCAAATGAGCACAGAAGCGCCCGATTCGGCTGAGCCCCCGTACCTGCTGCGCGTCAAGCAGTTGCTTAACGGTCAATCGAGCTGGTTCGTTCGTTTTCTCGTGAGCGGATCGGCATTAGGTGTCGCCGTCGCGGCGCAAGGCCAGGATGGTGATTTGCTGCTGTTGGTACCCGCATTTGTACTTGCAGCGTGGCTCTGCGGGCTGTGGGGTGGACTGGCGGCAACGGGCCTGGCATGCGCTGCAGCCTATGGCGGCGCCGCTAGCCCGCCGAACGGCGGGGTAGCGCTACTGGCGATGTGCGGGATCATGATCAGCGCCCTGGGCGCTGCATTGAGGCGCGCCACCGCGCATGACGAGCGCGAGTTTTCCGATGCAATGATCGAAAGCATGCCGGGCGTCACGTACTTCTATACCGAGCATGGTAAGTATTTGCGCTGGAACCGAAACCTCGAACGTGCGACGGGATACTCAGCCGAAGAACTGGCCCACCTGCATCCGCATGACATGGTTGCTGATGAGGACAAAGCGCGGGTGCAGGCCGAGATTGCCAAGGTATTCGAAGAAAGCGAATCTTCCGTCGAGGCCGGCTTGCTGGGCAAGGATGGCACTAGCACTCCGTACTATTTCACCGGCAGGCGTGTCGTCTTCAGGGGCGAGTCTTGTCTTGTGGGTGTGGGAATTGACCTGTCGCAAGCCAATGAGGCGGCGTCCCGATTGCGCAGGACCGAATCCAGTCTGGCGCAGGCGCAGCGCATCGCGCACATGGGGAGTTGGGAGCTGAATGTTGCCAGTGGCGCGCTGGCGTGGTCAGACGAAGTCTTCCGGATATTCGGTGTTGCGCCCGGCGCCGAGGCTGTCAACTTCGAGAGTTTCATCTCACACGTGCATGCATCAGATCGCGAGTCGGTGCAGCATGCGCAGAATGCGGCCCTGCGCGGAGAGGCTTGCCTGGACATGGAATACCGCATCCAGCGCGCAGATGGCGAAGTCCGCTGGGTCCACGAGCTTGCGGAGTTGCAGTTGGACGGCGTGGGACAAGCAATCGCGCTGACCGGTACCGTGCGCGACATCACCGATCGCAAACTCGCGCAATTGCAATTGCAAGAAGCGATGTCGACGCTCGAGCAAACGGTCGAAGAACGCACGGCACAACTGAAGGCCGCCCTGGGTCAGGCTGAAGCCGCAGATCGGGTCAAGTCCGCCTTCCTGGCCACGATGTCGCACGAATTGCGCACGCCGCTTAATTCGATCATCGGCTTCACCGGCATCCTGCTGCAATCATTGGCTGGCCCGCTCAACCCGGAACAGACCAAGCAATTGGGAATGGTCCGTGGCAGTGCGCGGCACCTGCTCGAGCTGATCAACGACGTGCTGGACATCTCCAAGATCGAAGCACGGCAACTGCAGGTGATTGCAGAACCCTTCGACCTTGCGCCTCTGTTGGAACGTGTCGTAGCCACACTTACGCCGCAGGCCTTGGCCAAGGGTCTGGCCCTGGTGAGTAGGGTGCCTCATGCCCCGCTTGAAATGGTGGGAGACCGCCGTCGCGTCGAGCAGGTGTTGATCAACCTGCTTGGAAATGCGATCAAATTCACCGAACGCGGCGAGGTAACGCTCACCGCCGAGATCCAGCCTGGCGCGCCGTCCTCGCTGGCGAGTGCGGGCCTGGACCCGCTCATGGTGCTTCAGGTGGTAGATACCGGGATCGGCATCACGGAGGATGATCTGAAAAAAATATTCCTGCCGTTCCATCAGATTGATACTGGACTCACACGTACCCACGAGGGCACCGGCTTGGGCCTTGCGATATCCTTCCGGCTGGTAGAGCTGATGGGCGGCACCATCACCGCTGTTAGCGTGCCTGGAGCAGGCAGCACATTCACGGTCAGTTTGCCGTGCGCAGGAGCCACACGCACATGACCGCCACCATCCTGCTGATCGAAGACAATGAGCAGAATCGCTACCTCGCGACCTACCTTCTGGAGCACCATCAGTTCAAGGTAGTGGCTGCAGTTGACGGCCCTCAAGGCATTGCGCTTGCTGCGAAGCTGGTTCCGCAGCTGGTGCTGCTGGATATCCAACTTCCCGGGATGGACGGCTACAGCGTTGCCCGGGAATTGCGTCAACTTGACGCGCTGCGCGCCACGCCGATCATTGCGGTCACTTCCTATGCGATGGCGGGGGATCGCGAAACAGCCCTAGCGGCAGGCTGCGATGGCTACATCGAAAAGCCGATCAACCCGGAGACATTTTGCGTGGAGATTTCCACCTATCTCGATGCAGCCATGCGAGTGAGGACGCCATGAGCCGGATCCTGGTTGTCGACGATAAAGAGGAGAACCTCTACTACCTTGAGGCGCTTCTCTCCGCCCACGGACACGACGTCGACACTGCGCGCCACGGGGCCGAAGCGTTGACCAAAGCCAGACTGTCAAATCCCGACCTGGTCGTTTCCGACCTGCTGATGCCGATCATGGACGGATATACGCTTCTGCGGCATTGGAAGACGGATCCCGTGCTGCACGGCATCAAGTTCGTGGTGTACACGGCGACTTACACGGAAGCGGAAGACGAACGCCTGGCACTGAGTCTGGGCGCGGATGCATTCATCCTCAAGCCCTCCGAGCCCGAGCATTTCATGGCGCGACTGGCGGAGGTGCAAGCCAGTGCAGCGCCAGCTCGCGCACCAGCCCATAGCATTGACGAGCACGACGACGCAGTCGCGTCCATGCAGTCGTACAGCGAGACATTGATTCGAAAGCTGGAGGAGAAAACCCTGCAGTTGCAGGAAACCAATCGTTCGCTGCAAGAAGACATCATGATGCGAGAGGCGGCCGAAGCGCGCCTCCACCTGCTCAATTCAGCAGTCCTCCAGTCCGCCGATGCAGTGCTGATCACGGACGCAGTCCTGGACGAGCCGGGCCCGCGAATCATCTTCGCCAACCCGGCATACACGCACATGACCGGCTATGACCTGGATGAAATCCTGGGCAAAAACCCACGCATCATGCAGGGACCGCGCACGGATCCCAAGGTGTTGCGGCGCCTGCGCGAAGATCTGGAGCAAGGCAGACGCTTCTCCGGCGAAGCGGTGAATTACCGCAAGGACGGAAGTGAGTACGATCAGGAGTGGCAAGTTGCGCCGATCGTGGATGCGCAGAACAACGTCACCCATTTCGTCGCAATCCAGCGCGATGTCACCGCCCGTAATCGGGCGGAGCGGGCACTTCTGGACGGCGACCGGGTTCAGTGGGAACTGTCCGAGCAGTTGGACCAGGAACGCCAGCGACTGCTCGCCGCGCAGCGGGTGGCGAAGGTCGGAAATTGGGAAAACGACCTGGCAACCGGCCACCTGACCTGGTCAGACGAGATCCATCGCATCCATGAAACGTTGCCGGGGGACTTTGTGCCCACGTACGCGAGCTTCATGCAGTTCGTCCATCCCGATGATCGCTCACGCGTGGATCAGGAATTGAGCCGTTCAATCGAAAAAGGCGAGGTTGGCGTCGTCGAGCATCGGGTGTTACTGCCGGATGGCCGGATCAAGCATGTGGAGGAACGTTGGGAGATCGAGGTGGACGCGGAAGGCGCAGCGACACGTGCGCTTGGCACGTGTCAGGACGTGAGCGAACGCGTGCAGGCCCAGTTGGTTCTGTGGGACACGAGCGCTCGACTGCAGCTTGCCGCGCAGTCGGCAGGGATTGGCATCTGGGACTGGGACCTGACTGAAAAC
>JBKJOY010000245.1:0-11937 GCA_046595415.1 Thermomonas sp. | reverse complement strand
GACCACCACCATGCCGGTGGCCGCGCTCAACCCGCCAAGGAAGGCGAACAAGGCGAGGCCCGCGTTGCCTTGCGACATCGGCAGTGCCAGCACATACAAATCCGAAGGCACGCCCTGCGCAGACAGCAACGCATCACCTGCGCGCGCCAACGGCAGCACCGGCAACGCAATCAGGATGAGATACAGCGGGAACAGCCAGCGCGCCGTCCACACATGGCGCTCGTCACGGCATTCGACCACGCCGACGTGGAATTGGTGCGGCAGGGTGAACATGGCCAGCGCGCCGAGCAATACCAAGGGCACGAAGCCCCCGCTACCCACGCTGGCGGCCGGCGACTGCAACGGCACGTCTGGCAGGTGCAAGCCGAACCAGACGAACAAGCCCAACGCCAGCATCGCAGCCAGCTTGAACAGCGATTCGAACGCCATCGCCAGCACCAGGCCGCGATTGTGCTCGGCCACGCTGGCGCGGCGGGTCCCGAACAGCATGGCGAACAACGCCATCATCAAAGCGACATACAGGCCGCTGTCCTGCCATGGCGGCTGGTCCGCGCTGCCAGCGGAATTCGTCAGCAAGGCGAAACTCATCGCCACCGCTTTGAGCTGCAGTGCGATGTACGGAATCAATCCAAGTGCAGCGACCAAGGTGACGCCCGCAGCCAGCCACGCATCCTTACCCAGACGGGTGGCGATCAGGTCGGCGATCGAGGTCGCGTTGGATTCCTGCGCCAGCTTGACCAGACGCAGCATGGTCGATGCCGCGAACAGATACAGCAGCAAGGTACCGACGAAGGTCGGCGGCAACGGCCAGTCATAACGCGCGGCTTGGGTGACGGTGCCGAAAAACGTCCACGACGTGCAATACACCGCCAGCGACAGCGCATAGACATGTCGCCAATGTTTCGCCAGCACGCCCGGATGGCGCTCGGCATACAGGGCCGTGCCGAACAACAGGCAGAGCCATAACAGTGCGGCCACCACGACCGCGGCGACGCTCAGCATCGCTGCGCCTTCAGGCATCGGAGTAGGAACTGCGAGGGAGTTCGCTCATGGGTCTGCATTGCCGGGCGAGCATAACGCGACGGCGGGCCGCAGCCCGCCGTCGCCTAACCCACCTGGTACCGCGAGGATCAGAAGTCGTACTTGACGGTCAAGCTGTACTGGCGCGGCGGGCCGTAGAACCCGGTATGCACGCCCAGTGCGGAATACAGGTTGTAGCCAGTGGTGAGATAGGCCTTGTCACCCAGATTGCTGCCTTGCAGCGACACCGTCCACGCATCCGAAGGCTTCCAGATGACGCCTGCGCCGACCAAGCCATAGCCGTTCTGGGAAATCGGCTGGACCGAGGCCTTGGTCACCGGGTCGTAGACCACTTCGGTGGTCGCCACCACGCGGCTCTGGTAGGAATAACCTACCCGCGCCGACAGGCTGCCCGCACCACCAAGATCCGCACGGTATTCCAGGTTCACCGCACCGCTGAAGTCAGGTGCATTGGTGAACTCCTGCTGATTGGCGATATTGAAGCCCTTGAACAGGTAGGTGTCGTACTTGGCATCCAGCCACGCCAAGTTGCCCGACAAGGTGAAGTTCTGGACCGGCAGCCACTGGTACTCGACCTCCAACCCCTGCACTGTTCCCGAGCCGGCATTGGTGAAGTCACCGAAGAATGCCTTGGTGTTTTGCGGCGTGGTGTATTCGGTGAAGATGGAAAGCTGGATATCTTTGTACTTGTTGTGGAACGCGGACAGGTTCAGGAACAGGCTGTTGTCCAGCAGGCCCATCTTGGTGCCGATCTCGTAGCTGTCGACCTGTTCGTCCTGGAACGGTTCGGCCGAACGCGGGACCGCTGTCGCTTGCGCGCGGATGTTGTACCCGCCCGACTTGAAGCCACGCGAAGCCAAGCCATACACCATGATGTCCGGCGTGATCTGGTAATCGAGCGAGATTTTCGGCGACAGGTTGGTGAAGTTGATGGTCTTGTTGAACTTGGCCGCAATCGTGCCACTGGGCTTGGAGAACGTGGCATCGGTGTAACCGATGTTCTTGACCACCGCGTGCTTGTCTTCGTCGGTCCAGCGTGCACCGACGTCGATGCTGAACTTCTCCGTGACATCGAAGGTCCAGTCCCCGTAAGCAGCGATGCTCTTGGTATAGATGACGCCCTGGGTGTCGCCGAACACCAGGTTGAAGAAATTGTTCAGCACTTGGCCGCCGGCCTCGCCGTCGAACTTGTAAAGCCCGATGACACCGCGCGAACGGCCACCGCCGTCGAAGTTGGCCTGCACCTCGTTGCTGATCTGCTCATCGCGGTAGAACGCCTTGACGTCTGCGATCTTGTCCTGGGTGTTGTCGAAGTCGATATTGGTTTCGGTATCGGACTCACGCTTGGCAAGCACATACTTGAACGACCAGTCGTCATTCATGCGGAAGTTCGCCGTCAGCGACGCGCCGCTCAAGGTGGTGTCGTTGATGTTGGGCATGCCACTGCGGATGTCATAACGGCTCGCCAACGGCGGCTTGGGTCCGGTGCCGCCATACAACGCGATCGAATTGAACGGATTGGCCCGCAGCAATTGCGAACCGCGCACGCCGGAGGTATCCACCACGTGGTCCAGGGCGAACTGGAGGTCAAACGCATCGGTCACGTAGGCACCCAGGTTGGCGCGTACCGCACGGATCTTCTTGTCGCTGACCTGGTTGCCGGTAATGAGGTTTTCGCCAAACCCGTCGCGATGCAGGTCGGCAACGGCAATGCGTGCACGCAGGTAAGGACTGCCACCCAAACCGCCACCCACCGCGGCCTTGAAGTCGCGCTGGCCATAGTTGCCCAAGGTCACCGAACCGAAGCCATTGAACTCAGGCCGCAAGCCTTTGGAGATGTACTTGATGGCGCCGCCGATGGTGTTCTTGCCGTATAGCGTGCCCTGCGGGCCGCGCAGCACTTCGATGCGTTCGACATCGAACACATCGAGCAGTGCACCCTGCGGACGCGCGATGTAGACGTCATCCAGATAGATGCCGACGCCCGGATCAACGCCCCACAACGGATCGGACTGGCCAACGCCGCGGATGTAGGCCGTGACCGTGCTACTGGAGCCGCGCGCGGCGTAGATGGTCAGGTTCGGGACCTGTGCACCCAGGTCCGCAAGATCCCGCACGTTGAGTTTGTCCAACGAATCCGCGGTGAACGCGGTCACTGCGACCGGGACTTCCTGCAGGGTCTCGACGCGCTTGCGAGCGGTGACCTTGACGCTCTCCAGGTTGGTGGTCTTCTGACCGGCATCCTGTTTGTCCTGCTCCTGCGCCATTGCCGGCGCTGCCGCCAACAACGATCCCATCAAGACACCACCAATCGCCAGACTCAATTGCTTGCGCTTCATCGCTGCCGTTCTGCGGGTACGTACGTTCTGCGGACACATGCCGCCATGGCAGGCACGTTAGGCGTCAACGCGCCGTTGCGGCATTGGACGTTCGGACAATGGGCCGCGAGCGCAGCAACCCGGAGACTCGCAACCCTGTACCGGCGTCACGATGACGCGTGGGGAGTTGTGGATGGCATTCCTGATCGTGTTGGCCGCGCTGTGTTTCCTGATGTTCGTGGCCTATCGCGGGCACAGCGTGATCCTGTTCGCGCCGGTCGCGGCGCTAGGCGCGGTGCTGCTGACCGATCCGCATCTGGTGGCCCCGATGTTCACCGGCCTGTTCATGGACAAGATGGTCGGGTTCCTCAAGCTCTACTTCCCGGTATTCCTGCTGGGCGCGTTGTTCGGCAAGGTGATCGAACTCTCCGGCTTTTCGAAAGCAATCGTGGCCGCAACCATCCGCGTGGTCGGTGCACAGCGGGCGATCCTGTCGATCGTGCTGGTCTGCGCGCTGTTGACCTACGGCGGCGTCTCGCTGTTCGTGGTGGTGTTCGCCGTCTATCCATTTGCCGCGGAGCTCTTCCGTCAGGGCGACATCCCCAAGCGGCTGATCCCGGGCACCATTGCACTCGGTGCATTCACCTTCACGATGGACGCGCTGCCCGGCACGCCGCAGATCCAGAACATCATCCCGACCACGTTCTTCGGCACGACCACATGGGCCGCGCCCGTGCTCGGCACACTCGGTGGCGTCTTCATCCTCATCGTCGGCCTGACCTACCTGGAATCACGCCGACGCGCCGCGCTCAAAGCGGGCGAAGGCTATGGCGATGCCGCAACCCTGTTGAACGAACCGACGTCGTTCAGCGGCGGCAAGTTGGCCCATCCACTGATCGCGATCCTGCCGTTGTTGATCGTCGGCATCATCAACAAGGCACTCACCGTATGGATTCCGCAGGCCTATGGCAGCAGTCATAGTTTTGACCCAGCGGTCGTTGGTAGCTCCGCGCCTGTGGTGCAGGAAATCTCCAAAGTGGTTGCGATCTGGGCGGTGGAAGGTGCGCTGCTGGCAGGCATCGCGTGCGTGTTGTTGTTCGCGTGGAAGCCGGTGACCGCCGGTTTCGCGGAAGGCAGCAAGTCGGCGATTGGCGGTGCATTGCTGGCAGGCATGAACACTGCATCGGAATATGGATTTGGCGCGGTCATCGCCGCCTTGCCCGGTTTTCTCGTGGTGGCCAATGCATTGGGATCGATCCCGAATCCGCTGGTCAACGAAGCCGTCACCGTCACTGCATTGGCCGGTATTACCGGTTCGGCCTCAGGTGGCATGAGCATTGCGTTGGCTGCGATGGCCGAAACGTTCATCGCCAACGCCCATGCCGCAGGCATCCCGATGGAGGTCCTACATCGTGTCGCCGCGATGGCGTCCGGTGGCATGGATACCCTGCCCCACAACGGCGCGGTCATTACGTTGCTGGCGGTGACCGGCCTGACCCATCGGCAGGCCTATAAGGATGTATTTGCCGTCACCATCATCAAAACCTTGGCGGTATTCGTGGTAATTGGTCTGTATTACGCATTCGGGTTGACCTGACCGCTGCCCGAATCCGGCGCCGACCTGCTTGCCAGCACGCGTGGTGGCACGCACCATGCATCGCCATGAGCGAGCATGAATCCCCGAACAAACTTTCGTCCCAGACCACGCCCACCTGGGAAGTGGAACTACTGATTTCCGGCGTGGCAGTCTTCGCCATGTTGCAGCTGCCCGGCTGGCTGGACGACGGTATTTTCGCCTTGGCACCGCGGCTGGATGCCAGCTGGGCAAAGCTGGTCGAGCTGCTTTATTACTACGCCAAGAGCGCCACAGTGATCCTGGCAGCAACATTCGTCATCCATTTGTTGTTGCGTGCACGCTGGATTGCGCTGGTCGGCATGCACTCGGTCTACCCGGATGGTGTTCGCTGGGACAGGCTGCGGATGGGCCCTGTGCAGCGCGAAGTCGAACAGCGTTACCAGATACCGACCGAAGTGATCATCGAGCGCGCCGACAACCTGGCCACTACCGTGTTCGCAGTGGGCGTCATGGTGGCCTTGATCTTGGCGATTGTGACACTGACTGCGGGCGTGTTGCTCGGGATATCGAAGCTGCTCGGCTCCGTGGTTGGATGGGATGGAGCTGGTCTCACAGTGACCGCGTTGCTATTCACATTCGTCATGTTCCTATTCGCCTTGGTCACGTCACTGGACCGCCGCTATGGCAAAACATGGGAGCCGGGCGGACTGCCGCACAGGGTCAGCTTCAGGGCTCTCACCCTGTTCAACCGGATGGGGCTTGGCCGCAGCAAGAATCGGATCATGGCCTTGCTTATCAGCAATGGTGGGGAACGGAAAATGATTGCAATGACCACGATCATCATGGCTACTGCCATCATCTCGGTCATGCTGGCTTACGCCGGGATGCGCCACCACACATTGATCGGAAACTACGAATTCTTCCCTTCAGCCACCGCCACTTCCGTGAAGCCCAGCCAGTACGACGACCAGCGCGATGCACAGCGGGATTCGGTTGCACCCTTCATCGAATCAATGGTCGCCAGCGGACCCTACCTCAAGCTGATCGTGCCCTACCTGCCGCGGCAAGACGGGCCCGCCATGCGGACGCGATGTGGCATGGCGACAACGGTTTCCAGCAAGATCAATCCCAGGTTGCTCGCCTGCCTGCAAGCCATGCATCCGGTCATGCTGGATGGCAAGTTGCTGGGAAATTTGCGTTACGAAGTCGCCAGCGATGCGCGCACCAATCGACCCGCGTTGCTGGCGATGATCGATATCCGCACGCTTGCCGATGGCCGTCATGAACTTCGCATTGGTCGCGCGCCGCCCCCGCAGACTTCGCCCGATGAGAAGGTCGATATGGCCGATCCCGACAAGCAGGACTACCTCATCCCGTTCTGGAAGTGACTGCAGGCGCTGATCCTGCGACGCGCCAGCACTAAACTCCAGTCTTGAGCCAGTCGCAACGAAAAATCATCCATGTGGACATGGACGCGTTCTACGCGTCGGTGGAACAACGCGATGACCCGGCACTCCGCGGCAAGCCCGTGGTTGTGGCATGGCGCGGGGCGCGCTCGGTGGTGTGCGCGGCAAGTTATGAAGCGCGTACGTTCGGTGTGCGTTCCGCGATGCCGGCGATCCGGGCGGAGCGCTTGTGCCCGGATGCAATCTTCGTACCGCCGGATTTCAGCCGCTACAAAGCGGTGTCGCGCCACATTCGCGAGATCTTCGCGCGACACACCGACCTGGTCGAGCCCTTGTCGCTGGACGAGGCCTATCTCGATGTCAGCGAACCGAAACAGGATCTCGGCAGCGCCACCGCGATTGCCAGCGTGATCCGCGATGCGATCCGCGAGGAAACACAGCTCACCGCATCGGCCGGCATCGCGCCGAACAAATTCCTCGCCAAGATCGCGAGCGACTGGAACAAACCTGATGGGCAATTCGTGCTCAAGCCACACCAAGTCGAGGCGTTCCTCGCGCCGCTGGCCGTCGGCCGGTTGCCGGGCGTCGGCAAGGTGATGGAGGCCAAACTCGCCAAGCTCGGCATCGCCACCTGCACGGATTTGCGCGTTGCGGGCGGCGATTCGCTGGAGCAGCACTTCGGGCGTTGGGGCCGCCGCCTGCATGAGCTGTCAAACGGTATCGATGAACGCTGCGTGCAACCCGAGCGCCCCACCCTGCAAGTCTCCGCCGAAGACACGTTCGAACACGACCTCCTGCTGGAAGACCTGCAGCCGCATATCGAGCGCCTCGCCACCAAAGCCTGGGCTGGCTACCTGCGCGAAAGGCAACAACATCCGGACCGGATCGCTCGCACCGTCGTGCTGAAACTGAAGACGGGTGATTTCCGCACACTCACGCGCAGCCTGACCGGACCGGAGCCACCCACCAGCGAGGCGCTGCTCGCGCAGGTCGCCAGTCACCTGCGCGAGCGCGTCAACCTGCCGGCGTCGACCCGCTACCGGTTGGTTGGTGTTGGCCTGTCAGGATTTGCCGAACCCGATGGCAGCCATGCCCAGGATGATCTGTTCACCTCGCAGGCGCGGTCGTGACGGATTGCCTGTCGACGGGCTCAACACCCTCTGGAATATTCACTCTGCTGCACCGCGTTACGCTCACAAGATGAAGCCCGGATCGCCAATGGATGCCTTGCCTGACCCGGCACAGCCTGCCTCGCGTATGGGCGATGACTTGCGTGGTCTCGCACGACTGCTGGTGCGCGGCGTCACCACCACCACGGATCTCGCCGAAAGCGTTCACGCGAGCATTCTCAGCTTGCCTGCTCGACTGACGGGTGCGCCCCCAAGCACGCGCACCAGCGGGATCCCGCGTATCGCGTATCAGGGCGTTCGCGCTACTGCGAACCTGGTCGGCAGCGGCATTGACGAGGTGCTGGGGCGGCTGCCGTCGCACTGGGGCCAAAGCGATTCTTCGGCGCGACGCGACGCCATGTTGGCGGTGCTCAACGGCGTCATGGGCGATCACCTCGCGGCCACTGGCAATCCACTTGCAGTCTCGAGCTCGCTGCGTGTCAACGGTCGTCCGCTCGCGTTCGGCGAACCATCCTGGCCGTCTGCGCTGGCTACGCCCACATCACGCGTGCTGGTGCAGGTCCACGGTCTGTGCATGAACGACCTGCAATGGCGTCATCGCGGTCACGATCATGGCGAGCAGCTTGCCGCGGAGCGTGGTTATACCCAGATCAACCTCCATTACAACAGCGGCATGTCGATCGCCAGCAACGGCCGCGCGTTTTCTGCGCTGCTGCAGCAATTGCTGGAGGGTTGGCCGGTGCCCATCGAACGTTTCGCCATCCTCAGCCACAGCATGGGCGGCCTGGTCGCGCGAGCTGCAATCCTCGATGCCACCCGCAACTCGCAACCATGGGTGCAGCAACTGGACCAGATCGTGTTCCTCGGCACGCCGCATCACGGCGCACCGCTGGAACGCGCGGGCAACCTGCTGCAGACGGTACTGGGACTGACGCCGTGGACAGCACCGTTCGTGCGCCTTGGTGACTTGCGCAGCGCGGGTATCCAGGACCTGCGCCACGGCACGATCGACGATGCGCACGCGCGCGATATCCCGACATCGCGCCAGCTGCCTGCCGGCATTCGCGCCTATGCCATCGCAGCGTCGACCTCTGCACGCGGCAGTCGTACGCTTCGCGGTGACGGACTGGTACCGGTCGCCAGTGCGCTGGGCGACCACCTCGATCCAACGCTTGCCTTGCGGATTCCCGCCAGCCGTCAGCGACTGGTGGAAAAGACCGGACATCTGGAACTGCTCAATAGCCCCGAGGTGTATCAACATCTGCGGCGCTGGCTGGCCTAGGTTCCAGCGCACAAATTTTTCGCTCGTCTCAGCGAGTAAAAGCCCCTGCGGGACGACCGATGCGCGACCGTCCCGCTCGTGTGGTCCTGCTCAGGGCAGCGTTCCCGACACGATCGGCAGGCTGATGAAACTGGCCTGTTCCGGCGTGTCCCAGATGCGCTGCGTGGCCTTGCGATAGTCGCCGGGCTTGGCGAAGAAAATGTTGTCGACGAAGGTCTGCGGATTGCGGTCGTACAACGGGAACAGGCTGGACTGGATTTGCACCATCAGGCGATGGCCCGGCTTCAGCACGTGGTTCACGTTGGGGAGGTCGAAGTGATAGGCCTGCGCCTGGTTCGGTACCAGCGCTTTCGGCGTGGCGAAGTCTTCGCGATAGCGCCCGCGGAAGATCGTGGTCGCAATTGAAAGCTCGTACCCCGCCATCGAAGGATCATCCGGATACTGGTCCGGATACACGTCGATCAGCTTCACCACCCAATCGCTGTCGGTGCCGGAGGTCGATGCGAAGAGATTGGCGATCGGCGTCCCGGCCAACATCAGCGGCGCAGCCAACGGTGCGCTGGTATAGCTGAGCACGTCGCTGCGGCCATCGACAAACCGCTGATCCTTGACCAGCCACGTGGTCCAGGTCGGGCGATCACCCATATCCAGCGGACGCGGCACGAACGGTACGGGTTTCGCGGGATCGGACACATATTCGGCGTACTGCGCGCCACCCGCCATCGGTGCATGACCGCCCAGGGTTTCGTCGGCATGCAGATACAGCGGCATGGCTGCATGCGGACAGCCTTGCGCGCAACTTTGCGGCCACGATGCATAGGTGTTCCAGGCATTGCTGCCCGCGTTGTAGATCCAAACCGGCGGTGTGTTCGCCACTGGCGCGCCGGTCTTCAGGTACTGATCGAAGAACGGCTTGAGCACGTCGCGACGCCATTGCAGCGCGGTGTCGCCGGCGAATTTCAGCGCGCCCAATGTGCTGCCATCGTAATTTGCGCCGCTATGCCGCCACGGGCCGATGACCAGGAAATTGCGGGTGTTGTCGGTGTCCTTGGCTTCCATCGCAGCCCACGCATGGTTGCCGCCATACATGTCTTCCTGGTCCCACAATCCCTGCTCCCACATCGTGGGCACGCTGATCTTTGGGAGTTGCGCGAGCAGCTTGTCCAGCGCCTGGTCCTGCCAGAAAGCGTCATAGGCGGGATGCTGGCTGACCTTGTGCCACGCGGGAATCTGGTCCAGCCCGTTGGCGCGCGCGAAGTCGCCGATCGAGCCGGCACGCAGGTAGTTGGTGTAATCGTCGCCGGTTGCCCGCGGAATGCTGGTGCCTTCGCCGCGTGCGGTCATCTGGCCGGTGAAATAGCCCAGGTTGTTCTGCCGATAGGCCCCGTTCTGGAACCAGTCGTCGCCAATCCAGCCATCGATCATCGGACTTTCCGGCGCGGCGACCTTCAGTGCGGGATGCGGTTCCAGCAGCGCCATGACCACGGTCAGGCCGTCATATGACGAGCCGAGCATGCCGACCCGGCCATTGCTTTCGGTGACGTGCTTGACCAGCCAATCGATGGTGTCCCATGCGTCTGTTGCGTGGTCGATACCGGTCTTGTTGAGCGGCCCGCGCGGGGGCCGGGTCATCACGTACTCACCTTCGGAACCGTACTTGCCGCGGATATCCTGGTACACGCGGATGTAGCCGTCTTCCACGAATACGCTGTCACCCTGCGCCATGGCATCAACCATGCGTGTTGCGTTGGGCGTACGATCCGCGCGCTTGGCCGCGTTGTACGGCGTGCGCGTGAGCAGGATCGGCGCATCCTTGGCGCCCTTGGGCACCACGATCACCGTGTAGAGCTTGACCCCATCGCGCATCGGCACCATCACCACGCGCTTGGTGAAGTCGCGTAGCGGTTCCGGCGTCACGAATTTCTTGCCGGTGATGTCCGGCGTCATCGGCGCGGTCTGTGCCAGCACGCTACCGGATGTGGTCACGCAAATCACCAGTGCCACTGCCTGCCAAAGCTTGCAGATCCGCATCGCGAAGGTCCCCAGTCAAGTCATCAGTCCCCGAGTGTTGCACGATGCGCGCGACCCCAGAAGTGCTGAACGACTTCGCAGGCGCAGCGGCATCGCATACGCTAGTGCGATGACCAACATCACGATGTCTTCAGGCCTGAGCCGGGCCCAGTTCAAGACCCTCTCGCTAGCCGCATTGGGCGGCGCGCTGGAGTTCTACGATTTCGTGATCTTCGTGTTCTTCGCCACCACCATGGGCGCGTTGTTCTTCCCGGCGGACATGCCCGAATGGCTGCGCATGGTGCAGACCTTCGGAATCTTCGCGGCCGGCTATCTGGCGCGGCCGCTGGGTGGCATCGTGATGGCGCACTTCGGCGACCTGCACGGGCGCAAGCGGATGTTCATGCTCAGCATCCTGCTGATGGCGGTGCCCACCCTGCTGATGGGCCTGCTGCCCACCTATGCGCAGGTCGGCGTGCTGGCGCCGCTGCTGCTCTTGCTGCTGCGGATCATGCAAGGTGCGGCGATTGGCGGCGAAGCGCCCGGTGCGTGGGTCTTCGTCACCGAACACGTGTCGCCGCGCCATCGCAATCTTGCGTGTGGCGCGCTCTCGGCCGGGTTGTGCGCCGGCATCCTGATCGGCTCGCTGGTTGCACGCACCATCCATGCCGAACTCGACGAAACACAAGTGCAGGCGTGGGGCTGGCGCTTGCCGTTCCTGCTGGGCGGCGTGTTCGGCCTGGTTGCGATGTACCTGCGCCGCCTTCTGCACGAAACCCCGGTCTTTATCGACATGCAGGCGCAGCGCACTCTCTCCGCCGATGTCCCCCTCAAACGTGTGCTGCGTGAACATCGCGGCGCGATTGTGTTGGCGATGCTGCTGACCTGGCTGTTGACCGCCGCCGTGGTGGTGACGCTGCTGATGCTGCCCACCTTGCTGCAGGGCATGGGCATCGACCGCAGTGCGGCGCTGGCGGCCAATACACTGGCGATCGCCGCCACCGTGGTTGCCAACCTGCTCATCGGCTGGCTTGCGGACCGTATCGGCGCCGGGCGCGTGCTCGCCCTGTGCAGCGCGCTGCTGGGCATCAGCTTCTGGATGCTCTACAGCAATGCGCTACTTGGTATTTTTTCGCCGTGGTTGTATGTGGTGGCCGGCTTCAGTGTGGGTCTG
>JBKJOY010000125.1:0-6745 GCA_046595415.1 Thermomonas sp. | reverse complement strand
TTGCAGCATGTCTTTCTGGCCGTGAGTAAGGCATCCGGCCGAACCGTGCCAATCATCACGCAATCTCAAAATTTGAGACTAAACAGCAGCTTGTGGATAAAGCTTGAACAAGTCTCTGAAGTTTGCTGCAAGTCATTGACCTGCAAAGTGAAAGTCCTGCAGAGCAATTGTTGACAACCCCATAGGCGGTGCCTAATGTGGGGCCTCGTGGGAAAACCGGGGAATACGTGGTTTTCCATCACTTAAACCCGCGCAGACGGGCGAGGCAGGGGCATGTTCCAGGGCGAGACCGCCATCACCATCGACGACAAGGGCCGGCTGGCGATTCCTACCAGTTACCGGGACATTGTCGCGCGTGAGTGCGGCAACCATTTGGTCGTCACTTACAGCCCGTTCGAGCAAGGGTGCCTGTACCTGTACCCGTTGCCGATCTGGGAACGCCTGCGCGACCAGGTCAACGCCCTGCCGAGGATCAACCCGAAGAGTCGCCTGCTGCAGCGGAAGCTGGTGGGTTCTGCTGCGTTCGCCGAACCCGACGGGAACAGCCGGATCTCGATCCCGACCAGCCATCGCAATGCAGTCGGTATCGACAAGAAAGCGGTGCTGCTGGGCATGGGCGACAAATTCGAATTGTGGAGCGAGCAAGCCCATCACGATCAGATCCGACAAACGCTTGGCGACGCCGATCTGGGCGAGGACCTGCTGGACCTGGCGTTGTGACCACCGGTGGCGCGGGCCACGCGCCTGCCCACCTCCCGGTGCTGTTTGCCGAGGTCATGGAGGGCCTGGCAGTGAAGACGGATGGACGCTATCTGGATGGCACCTTCGGGCGTGGCGGTCACGCGCGGGGCGTATTGGACAGGCTGGGGCCGGGAGGCCACTTGCTGGTGATGGACAAGGATCCCGAGGCGATCGCCGTGGCCGCAAGGCTATGTGCCGATGACGCGCGCGTGTCCCTGCGGCGTGGCAGCTTCGCCGACCTTGCCACCTGGCCGGCCGCCAATGCCGGGCTGGATGGCGTACTGCTCGATCTTGGCGTGTCCTCACCGCAGCTCGATGTCGCCGAACGCGGGTTCTCGTTTGCCAAGGATGGTCCGCTGGACATGCGGATGGATCCGGACAATGGCGAAAGCGCGGCACAGTGGCTGGCGCGCGCCGACGAAAAAGAGATCGCCGATGTGTTGTGGACCTGGGGCGAGGAAAAACAGTCACGCCGCATCGCCCGCGCCATCGTGCATGACCGGGTTGAAAAGCCGTTCACCCACACCGCGCAGTTGGCGGGGCTGATCGGCAGATTGATGCCGCGTGGCGACAAGAAGTCGCATCCGGCCACGCGGACGTTCCAGGGCATCCGCATCCATATCAATCGGGAACTGCTGGATCTGGAAGCGGGTCTCGATGCCGCGCTGGCCTGTTTGAAGCCCGGTGGCCGGCTGGCCGTGATCAGCTTCCATTCGCTGGAAGACCGCATCGTCAAGCAGTTCATGACGCGCCTGGCGAAACCGCCGCCGTCGAACCGACGGATGCCGGTTGAAATCGCGTTCACCCCGACCCTGCGATTGGTGGGCGGCAAGCAGAAGGCCGGTGAAGCGGAACTGTCCACCAATCCGCGCGCGCGCAGCGCTGTGTTGCGCGTGGCCGAGAAGTTGCCGGTGGAAGACCGCGCGGTGGCGGCATGACCCGCTACCTGCTGCTGGGCGTACTGGTGGTGGCCAATGTGGCGACGGCGCTGACGCTGGTGCGTGATCGCCACGAACACCGCTTGCAGTTCATTGCGCTGACCCGGCTGGAAAAGGCACGCGACGACCTGAACATCGAATTCGGTCGTTTGCAGCTGGAGCAGGCGACCTGGGCGGAGAGCAATCGCGTGGACCAGGTCGCGCGCACGCGCTTGGGCATGACCTTCCCGCGCACCGAGGACATCGTGGTGCTGCGCCCATGAAGATCTTCGGTCGCCATGTGCCCGGCACCCGCCAGCTGGATCCGCGCGAGCGTAGTCGCCGCGAAGCGGCCCGGCCAGCCAGCAATCGCTCGCGCGCGCGCAGCCAGCAGTTCGACCTGCGCCGCCGCTTGATGCTCGTCGGCGGCACCCTTGCGCTGTGCTCGGTGGCCTTGCTTGCGCGTGCGCTCGACTTGCAGGTGATCGACAACGAGTTCTACCAGCGCCAAGGCGCGGCGCGCTTCCTGCGTGAGATCCCGATCGCCACCTCGCGCGGGATGATCACCGACCGCAATGGCGAGCCGCTGGCGGTGAGTTCACCGGTGGAATCGATCTGGGGCAACCCGCAGGAACTGTTGAAGGCACCGCAGCGGCTGCCGCAGCTGGCCGAAGCGCTGGGCATGCCACTGGACGAGCTGAGCCGCCGCCTGAGCCAGCGCGCGGACAAGGAATTCGTCTACCTCAAACGCCGGATCAATCCGGATGAAGCACACAAGATCGTGTCGCTCGACATCCCGGGCGTGGCATCGCAGCGTGAATACCGCCGCTTCTATCCGCAGGGTGAGGCGATGGCGCACATCCTGGGCTTCACCAATATCGACGACCGCGGCCAGGAAGGGTTGGAACTTGCATTCGACGAGTGGTTGCGCGGCACCCCGGGTGCCAAGCGCGTCATCCGCGACCGCCGTGGTCGCATCGTGGAAAACGTCGACCTGGTGCGCGCCGCGCAACCGGGCCGCGACCTCACCCTGAGCATCGACCGTCGGATCCAGTATCTGGCGCATCGGGAATTGCGCAACACGCTCAACCAGTTCGGCGCCAGCAGCGGGTCGGCGGTGGTGCTGGACGTCGCCACCGGCGAAGTACTGGCGATGGTGAACCTGCCGACCTTCAACCCGAATGCCGTGGGCAGCAGCCCCAGGGATGCGCACCGCAACCGCGCAGTGACGGATCTGTTCGAGCCGGGTTCGACGATGAAGCCGTTGACCGTGGCCGCTGCGCTGGAGGCGGGCGTGATCACGCCAGCGTCGTTGTTCAACACCAATCCCGGCTCGATTGCCAATGGCCGCTATCGCACCACCGACACCCACAACTATGGGGTGCTGGATACAACGGGCGTGATCCGCAAGAGTTCGAACGTCGGCGCGTCGTTGATCTCCAGGCGGCTGAGCAACGACCAGTTCTACAACTTCGTGCGCCGCTTCGGCTATGGCCAAAAAACCGGTAGTGGCTTCCCTGGCGAATCGGCTGGCGTGTTCCCGGCACCGGACCGCTGGGATGGCACCAGCAAGCAGACCATGAGCTACGGCTATGCGCTATCGGTCACGCCATTGCAGATCGCCACGGCTTACGCGGCGCTCGGCAATGGCGGCAGGCTGACGCCGCCCAGTTTCATCAAGGACCAGCACGCGCCTTCGCACCAGGTGCTAGATCCGGGCATCGACCAGGAGCTGCTGCGGATGATGCAGACGGTGACCGAGCAAGGCGGCACCGCGACCCAGGCGGCGATCCTGGGCTACCACGTGGCCGGCAAGACCGGCACGTCGCGCAAGGCCAGCGCCGGTGGTTATTCGCGCCGCTATATCGGCTACTTCGCCGGGCTGGTGCCGGTGGACAAGCCGCGTTTCTCGATGGTGGTGATGGTCAACGATCCGGACCCCAGCAAGGGCTACGTGGGTGGCACGGTCTCGGCGCCGGTATTCCGCAATGTCATGGAAGGCGCGCTGCGTCTGATGGATGTGGCACCGGACGACTTGGACACGTGGCTGGCAGCGCAAGCGGTGGCCGAGGCCAAGCGCCAGAAGGCTGCTGGCAACGCAACGTCTGCGCCGCTGGCGAGCAGCACGTCGGCAATCCCCGCGACCGCTGGCGCGAGGGCGCCGCAATGACCCGCGCGATGCTGCTAAGTGAATTGCTGCCGGAACTCGAGGGCCTGTCGCAGGAACTCGCCATCACCGGATTGGTGCAAGACAGCCGCGCGCTTCGTACCGGCGATGCCTTCGTCGCCATCGGCGGTTTCGGTACGCATGGCCTCGCGTTCACCGAGGCCGCGCGCCACGCAGGCGCGGCCGTCATCCTGTTCGAGCCACCCGCGCCTGATGAGTTGCCGGCGCCGGCCGATGCCATCCCGGTGGTCAACCTGCGCGCCCGCATGGGCGCGATGGCCGATATCTTCCATGGCCAGCCCAGCGCGGCGATGACCACCGTTGGTGTCACCGGCACCAACGGCAAGACCTCGACCGTGCAGTTGTTGGCACAGGCATGGACGCTGCGCGGCGAACGCTGCGGAACCATTGGCACGCTCGGCGCCGGCATCTATCCCGCCACGGTGCCGACCGGGTTCACCACGCCCTTGGTCTTGCGCCTGCACGAACTGCTGGCCGAGCTGCGTGATGAAGGCGCCGCCACCGTGGCGATGGAAGTCTCCTCGCACGCGCTCGATCAGGGTCGCGTGGATGGCGTGCATTTCGACGTGGCGGTGTTCACCAACCTCACCCGTGATCATCTCGACTATCACGGCGACATGGCCAGCTATGGCGCGGCCAAGGCGCGGCTGTTCGATTGGCCGGGACTGCGCGCGGCGGCAGTCAACCTTGACGATGCCTACGGTCGCGAGTTGTTCGATTCGGTCAGCAAGCGCCTGCGTGTGGTCGGCTTCAGTTCGCGCGGCGCCAGCGGCGCCAGCATCCGTGCCGAAGACGTGCTGCTGGACGCGCGCGGCATCCGCTTCATGCTGCATGCCAGTGGCCAGGCGCATCAGGTGCGTTCGGCGTTGCTCGGCAGGTTCAACGTCGACAACCTGCTCGCGGTTGCCGCCACGTTGTCCGCGCTGGGCATGGCACCGGCGATGGTCGCCGAGATCCTGTCGCAGCTGCATCCCATCGCGGGGCGCATGAATGGGCTCGGTGGCGAGGAATCTGAAAACGGCGTGGAGTTGCCGCTGGTGGTTGTCGACTATGCGCACACGCCCGACGCGCTGGAACAGGCGTTGTCGTCGCTGCGCGCGCATACCGCCGGCAAGCTGATTTGCGTGTTCGGTTGCGGTGGCGAGCGCGATGCCGGCAAGCGCCCGCAGATGGCGGCGATTGCAGAACACGGCGCGGATGTCGCCATCGTCACCCACGACAATCCGCGTGGCGAAGATGGCGATGCGATCGCGGCCGACATCATGGAGGGCTTCGTCGATCCAGCGCGCGCCGTCTTGCAGCGCGATCGCGCCAAGGCGATTGCCGAAGCGATCGGCATGGCCGGCGCTGATGACGTGGTATTGATCGCCGGCAAGGGCCATGAGCCCTACCAGGAGATCAACGGCGTTCGCCATCCCTTCGACGATTCAAATGTGGCGCGTGGACTATTGGCTGCACGGGCGCGGCCGGTGAAGGTGCAGATGCTGCAACCGCAGGACGCGGAGCAGCAGCCATGATGCCGCGCACGCTGGCATGGATCGCGCAGGTCACGGCTGGCCGGTTGCATGGCGTTGATCGCAGCATCGATGCCGTGGCGATCGACAGCCGTGCATTGCCGCAGGCCGGTGAGGCGTTGTTTGTTGCCCTCAAGGGCGAAAATTTCGATGGCCATGATCATGTGGCCGTCGCCATGCAGGGTGGCTGCGTGGCCGCGTTGGTCTCGCGCGAAGTCGATAGCGGTCTGCCGCAGGTGATCGTCGCCGACACCGAGCGCGCGTTGGCCGCGATGGCCCAGGCGATGCAGGTGGCGCGTACGGCCAAGGTACTGGCAATCACCGGCAGCAACGGCAAGACCAGCGTCAAGACGATGTTGCTGTCGATCCTTGAACGTTGCGGGACTGCGTACGCGAATCCGGGTAACCGCAACAATGAAATCGGCTTGCCGCTGACCGTATTCGAAGCGCCTGAAAACGCTGACTTCGCGATCTACGAAATGGGCGCAGGCAAGCCGGGTGATATCGCCTACCTGACCGCGATTGCGCGGCCGGACGTGGCCCTAGTCAACAACATCGCGCCCGCGCACTTGGAACGTCTGGGCAGCCTGCTGGGCGTGGCCGACACCAAGGCTGCCATCTACGACGCACTGCCCGCTGAGGGCGTGGCGGTCGTGAACGCGGACGATGCGTTCGCGCCGTACTTCATCGAACGGGTGGCGGGTCGACGGGTGCTGCGCTTCGGCCTGGAGGCCAGTGCAGACATCACGGCGCGTGATGTGCAGGCCAACAGTGGAAACACGCGTTTTGTGCTGGCCACAGCGGATGGTGACATCGCCATCAACTTGGCGATGCCCGGCCGCCACAACCTTCGCAATGCGCTTGCTGCCGCCGGCATGGCGCTGGCCGTTGGCGCCAGCCTGGAGCAAATACGCGATGGTCTGGATGCGATGCAACCGGTTGCGGGCCGCCAGGTCACCCTTCGCTTGCGTAGTGGCGCGGTCCTGATCGACGACAGCTACAACGCCAATCCGGGTTCGCTGGATGCGGCGATCGAGTCACTGGCATCCAGTGGTGATGAATCCTGGCTGGTGCTCGGCGACATGCGCGAACTCGGCGCAGATGAAGTCGCGTTGCACCTGCAGGCGGGTCAGCGCGCGAAGACGGCTGGCATCGCGCATCTGCTCGCACTTGGTCCCTTGAGCGCAGCGGCAGTGCAGGGCTTCGGCCCTGGCGCGCGCCATTTCGAGAGCCATGCCGAACTGGCCGAAGTGCTCGTCGGCAGACTCGCTACCGGCATGCGGGTGTTGGTCAAGGGCTCGCGCGGCAGTGCGATGGACCGCATCGTCAAACACCTGTTGCAGCACGACGCAGCGAACGCAGGCACGTCAAACGCTAGAGGAGAG
>JBKJOY010000089.1:0-3606 GCA_046595415.1 Thermomonas sp. | reverse complement strand
TGACGTTGCTGATCACGTCGCTGGTGGTGTTCCAGGCAATTCGAGATTCGCTGTTCCTGCTGCTTTCCGCTTACCTGGGCTTGGCATTGCTGTTCCTGTCGACGGTCAACGGCCATCTGTATGCCTTGCCCGCTGCGGGACCGTTGTTTGGCCAACTGGGCGCAAGCGGTTTCTGGTGGGTGGTCCTGGCCTTCAATGCCATCGCCTTGTGCACGCTGACGCGCTTCGCTGAAATCCGCTTGTCGACGTCGGCGCTGATCCGCAAGCTCGACCGGGTGGTGATGGTGATGGGTGCGCTGGTCTTGGTGCCGCTGCTGCCATTGGATGCGGTAACTCCCTATCTGCAATCGATCACGACGATGGCGTGGATAGTGGCCATGTCTGTGGGCATTCTGGCAACCGTGGATGGGGCACGCCGCGGCGTGCAGATGACCGTTGCGGTGGCGACGACCCTGCTGCTGCTGCTGGTGGCGTCATCGGCCCATGAGGCCATGCAGCGAGGCTGGCTTGCTGACGACATTTTGACCCGGCACGGCTATCAGTTCGTACTGGTGCTGCTTTCACTCATTATTTTTGTTGGCCTGACCAGCAGGATCGGAATGGTTCGCCAGCGACTGGCCGACGAGACCAGCGCGCGCTTGCAGAGCGACACCCGCCTGCATCAGGAGCAGACCCGCGCAGGATTCGCCCAGTCCTTGCAGGACAAACTGCGCGGTGTGGCCGAAGACGAGGTCGCAACCGTTGCGTTCCGCCTGTTGGGTGAGCACGCACGGAAGATGACTGGCGCGACCGCGGCCGTCGTGATGGGGAGTGGCTATCTTGGCCATGATTTACTGGTGGTGCAGCCAGATGGGCAAGCTGCGGGGTTTGCGCAGTATCTTTTGGTAGCGCGTGGACTGTTGCGAACCCAAGCGCTCGACCGCGAGCCAATCAACGTGCGATTGGGTGGCACGCGGCCGGAGGACGCTGCAGGTAAACCATTGCTTGCGGTGATTCCGCTGCAGCTGTCATCACCGGCGTGGGCGGCCTTGGTCCTGCCCCATGGCAACACCCAAGGATTCGAGCCGGACATGCTCGCGGCCCTGGCTGACATGGCACGACTGACGGTGCTGCATGCGGACGAGGCTTACAGCGCCATCCAGCTCAGGCGCACTGCCGAACACGACGCGCTCACCGGCAGCCAGAACCGGAGGTCACTGGACCAGGCGCTCGCCCGCGAGTTCAAGACCCACAGCGCCCAGAATGCGCCGCTTGCATTGCTGTTCATCGATATCGACCTGTTCAAGGGCATCAACGACCAACTGGGACATGCCGCAGGCGATCTGTGCATACGCAGCATCGCGACCAGTTTGCGCGGCGAACTCAGGCCCACCGATGGGCTGGGACGTTACGGTGGTGACGAATTCCTGGTGCTGCTGCCTGGGCGCGATGCCGCCGCCGCACGCATCATCGCCGAGCGCTTGCGCAAGGTCGTGGCTGACAGCCAGCTGTATTGGGAGGGTGCCATCGTGCCGTTGACAGTCAGCATCGGCATGGCCGCCCGTCGCGAGACCGACCGCACGCCAGCTGCGCTGCTGGAACGGGCAGACAAGGCGCTCTACGCCGCGAAAAACGAAGGCCGCAATCGCGTATGCGTGGCGCCTGCCCTATTCAATTGAGTTGCTGCGAGCATTAGCTCGCAGGCACTGTCGCGGAACACATCTGAATCGATCGCGACGCTTTTATCGCATGTGCCAACGCAAACCCGCGGCATGCGACACGCCTTCAGCACGCAAGCATTATCCAGTCGGCAATTGAGCACGTGCCAGCGCGCCCAGATTCTCGGCGAAAGCTTGCAGGAAGGTATCCATTGCCGAGCTTCGGCGCCAGACCAGCGCGATTTGCCGGCTGGGCACCGGTTCGCGGAAGTTGACCAGACGGATGTTCGCCGGTTGCACGACGGGTTCATGCACCGACAGCGCCGGCAACAAGGTCACGCCGATGCCTGCCGCAACCATCTGTCGCAGCGTCTCCAGACTGGTGGCGCGGAATCCGGCTTTTTCATTGGCGCCGGACAGGCGGCATACGTCCAGCGCTTGCTCGCGCAGGCAATGCCCGTCTTCCAGCAGGAGCAGGGTGTGGTCAGTCAGATCATCCATCGACAGCGATGGTTGTGAAGCCAGTGGATGTTGCGCCGGGGCTGCCAATACAAAGGGTTCTTCG
Organism: Thermomonas sp.; assembly: GCA_046595415.1. GTDB lineage: Bacteria > Pseudomonadota > Gammaproteobacteria > Xanthomonadales > Xanthomonadaceae > Thermomonas. Next base: position 1,404 of record JBKJOY010000089.1, on the reverse strand, counting down.
AACAGGAATTGCGCATGCAGTTGTTCGTCGTGGACAGGCAATGCCAGCAGCGCCGCGTCCAGCTTGCCTTCGCGCAGCCGCGCCAGCAACACGTCGCTTTTTTCCTCCACCAACAGTAGCTCGAGGTTCGGATAACGGACCTGCAGCTTGGGCAAGACGTGCGGCAACAAGTACGGCCCCAGGGTCGGGAACACACCCAGTCTCAACGAGCCCGACTCCGGATCCCGGCGGCGCTGTGCGGCTTCCTTCATTTGATCGACGTCGGCCAGGATCCGGCGCGCACGCGCGACGATGTCCTGGCCGACCGTGGTCAGCATCACCTTGCGTGGTGCGCGTTCCACCAGGGTCACCCCGAGTTCTTCTTCGAGTTTGCGGATCTGGGTGGACAGCGTGGGCTGGCTGACGAAGCAGGCATCCGCCGCCTTGCCGAAATGGCGCAGGTCGGCCAGTGCCACCAGGTAACGGAGGTCGCGCAGGTTCATGTCCAGTATCCCGTTGGTGTCACGCGGCCTCGGCTTGGACCGGCACCGAGGTCCGGATCAAGTGGTCAAAAGCAGAGAGCGCCGCCGTCGAACCTGCGCCCATCGCGATGGCAATCTGCTTGAACGGCACCGTCGTCGCATCGCCTGCCGCGAACACGCCGGGCAGGTTGGTGTGGCCGCGGTCGTCGATCTCGATCTCGCCGCGGTTCGACAGCGCGACGGTGCCTTGCAGCCATTCGGTATTCGGCAGCAAGCCGATCTGCACGAAGCAGCCTTCCACATCGACCGACATCGCTTCGCCGGTGCTGCGGTCGGTGAATGAGAGTGAAGCCAGCTTGCCGTCCTTGCCGAGCATCTCGGTGGTCTGCGCATTCAGGTGGACCACCGTGTTGGGCATGCTGCGCAGCTTGCGTTGCAGCACGTCGTCGGCGCGGAGCTTGCTGTCGAATTCGAGCACGGTGACGTGCTCGACCACCCCGGCCAGATCGATTGCGGCTTCGATGCCGGAGTTGCCACCACCGATTACCGCAACGCGCTTGCCCTTGAACAACGGGCCATCACAGTGCGGGCAATAGGTCACGCCCTTGTTGCGAAGCTCGGCTTCACCGGGAACGCCGGTTTGTCTCCAGCGCGCGCCGGGACTGAGGATGACGGTCTTCGCAAGCAGCGTGGCGCCGCTGGCAAGATGGATGCCGGTCATGCCGCCTTCCTGCGTCGCCGGGATCAGCGCCTCGGCGCGTTGATTGGAAATGATCTGCACGCCGTAACTGCGCACCTGCGCTTCCAGCGAGGCGGAGAGCTTCGGGCCTTCGGTGTATTCCACCGACGGGAAATTCTCGATCGACATCGTGTCCAGCACCTGGCCGCCGAAACGCTCGGCCAGCAGGCCGGTGCGGATGCCCTTGCGGGCGGCATAAATCGC
>JBKJOY010000059.1:0-3606 GCA_046595415.1 Thermomonas sp. | reverse complement strand
CTGGAGGGTCTGTTCCTGTTCGCCGCCCCCGGGGCGTGGAAGCGCGCCGCCCAGCAATTGCAGCAAATGCCGGATGAACACGTCCGGCGGGTCGGCGCGCTGGTGCTGATCGTGGGATTGGTGACGCTTTGGTTGGTGCGGGGCTAGGCCGAGAAATGGGGTCAGGAGGAAATGGGGTCAGGTACATTTTTCTCCCAGGAAATGGGTCAGGTACATGTTTCTCCTAGCGATTTCACAGCTTCAGGGTGATAGACAGAAAAATGTACCTGACCCCATTTCCGACCCCATTTCCCACCCTGGCGAACTAACCACGTAGAATGTCGAAAAGCCGGGCACGCCTCGGCTTTTCTCACGTCTGGAGTACGCAAATGGGTCAGTCGGTCGTCGTGTTGGGTGCCCAGTGGGGCGATGAAGGCAAGGGCAAGATCGTCGACCTGTTGACGCAGGACATCGGCGCGGTCGTGCGCTTCCAGGGCGGCCACAATGCCGGCCACACGCTGGTCATCAAGGGCAAGAAGACCGTGCTCCACCTGATTCCGTCCGGCATCCTGCGCGATGACGCGCTGTGCCTGATCGGCAATGGGGTGGTGCTGCACCCCGGCGCGTTGCAGAAAGAGATCGCCGAGCTCGAGGCCAACGGCGTGGAAGTGCGCTCACGGCTGAAGATCAGCCCGGCCACGCCCATCATCATGCCGTACCACATTGCCCTGGACCAAGCGCGCGAAAAGGCCGCTGGTGGCAAGGCGATCGGTACCACTGGCCGCGGCATCGGCCCTGCGTACGAAGACAAGGTCGCGCGTCGCGGCATCCGTGTCGCCGACTTGCACTACCCGGCTGAACTCGCCGAGAAGCTGCGTGCAGCGCTGGATTACCACAACTTCGTGCTGACCCAGTACCTGAAAGTCGATGCGGTCGATTACCAGCAGACGCTCGACGAGGCGCTCGCATTTGGCGAATACGTCGAGCCTATGAAGGCGGACGTCGCGGGCATCCTGCATGAGCTGCGCAAACAGGGCCGCAAGGTGCTGTTCGAGGGCGCGCAGGGCTCGTTGCTTGACATCGACCACGGTACCTATCCCTACGTGACATCGTCCAACACTACGGTTGGCGGTGCGCTTGCCGGCACCGGCGTGGGCGCAGATGCGATCGACTACGTGCTGGGCATTGCCAAGGCCTATGCGACGCGCGTTGGCGGTGGTCCGTTCCCGACCGAGCTCAACGATGACATCGGCCAGGGCATCCGCGATCGTGGCCAGGAATATGGCGCGACCACCGGTCGCCCGCGTCGCTGCGGCTGGATGGACATCGTGGCTCTGAAACGGGCCGTAGCGATCAACGGTATCAGCGGCCTGTGCATCACCAAGCTCGACATCTTCGATGGGATGGAGAAGCTCAAGATCTGCATTGCGTACGAGTACCGTGGCAAGCGCACCGAATATGCGCCACTGGACGCCGATGGCTGGGACGAGTGCACGCCGGTGTACCTGGAATTCCCGGGATGGAGCGAAACCACCGCTGGCATCACCGAGTGGGACAAGCTGCCTGCTGCGGCCCGCGCGTACCTGCGTGCGCTGGAAGAACTGGCTGGCTGCCCGCTGGCGATCGTCAGTACCGGTCCGGACCGCGACGCGAACATCATCCTGCAGGATCCGTTCGCGTAAGGCGTCCCATGGCCTACCGCCACGCTTACGAGCACATCCCCGCACAGGTTTGGACAGCTGCGCCGGATGGCATGCTCAATTACGTGAATGCCGAAACCGCGGCATACATGGGCGTTCCGGAAGAAGAGCTGCATGGCACAGGTTGGGGAAACGCGGTCCACCCGCAGGACATCGTGGTGGCGTCGCCGCGTTGGACGCACTCGATCACCACGGGCGAGCCCTACGAGCAGCTGTTCAGGCTGCGCCAAGGCGCCGACCAACGCTATTACTGGTTCATTGCACGGGCGAATGCCGTACGCAACGACGACGGCAGGATCACCCACTGGGTGGGAGTGAATACCCGCATCGACGGCATCGCGCTGGCACAGGAGATCGGTCGCGTGGCGATGGAAACCAATAGCCTCAGCCATGCCGTGTTCGACCAGTTACCGGTCGCGATGGTGGTGTTGTCCGGGGCGGGCATGCGCGTGCAGCGTGCGACGACCGCCGCGCGCCGCTATGCATCGTTGCAGGTTGTCGAACAGCAACCTCTGCTCGCCGTCTACCCGCAGCTGTCGAAGCTGTGCGAATCAGGCGAGCTGACCGAAGTCATGGTGCTGGGCGAAGGCCGCCGCATCCCCAACGTGAGCCTGACCGACAGCGATGGCCTGTCTGCTGACTTCGATGTGGTGTGCGAGCCGCTGAGTGGCTTGCAGGGTCGCATTGAAGGCCTGACGCTGGCCTTCCTGCCTGCCTGAACAGGACTTGAGGGCATGACTTCCGGCGCTGTCGCAGGGCGGACGGGACCGGGATGATGGCGGGGATGCAGGCCACAGGCGCCTGCGCTCTCCCCATGATCAAGGATTCCACATGCGCCGTACCCTGGTGACCGCTATTGCTTTGGCCCTTTCAACGGCCGCCTTCGCCGCATCGGCGCAATCCGTTGCCGAGGTTTCGCGCGCCGCCAATCCGCCGATGGTCAAGGCCACCAGCCAGTTGCCGGCTAACGTGCGTCCCAGCCACTACGCCATCGAGGTCACCCCGCACGCTGACAAGATGGCCTTCGACGGCAAGGTCAAGATTGACCTGCAGGTGCTGGAGCCGACCTCAACGATCGTGTTGCAGGCCGTCAACATGACGTTTGCCAACAGTTCGCTGGCGATGACAGGCGGCAAGGGTGGCAAGCCGATGGCGGCAAAGGTCAGCGTGGATGCCGAGAACCAGACGGCGAGCTTCACCTTCGACAAGCCACTGGCAGCCGGCAGTTATCTGTTGGCCACCGATTACACCGGCGTGATCAACACCCAGGCCAATGGATTCTTCGCGCTCGATTACCAGACCGCCAGCGGCAAGCAGCGCGCGCTGTACACCCAGTTCGAGAACTCCGACGCGCGCCGCTTCGTCCCGTCGTGGGACGAGCCGAACTTCAAGGCGACCTTCGACCTGGTGGTAAATGCGCCGGCCGGGCAGATGGTGGTCAGCAACATGCCCGTCGCAAGTGCGAAGACCTCCGGCAAGGATATGCAGCGGGTGGAGTTCGAGACCTCGCCGAAGATGTCGACGTATCTGTTGTTCCTGGGTATGGGCGACTTCGACCGCGCGAGCATCAAGGGTGACAACGGCACCGAGATCGGCGTGATCGCGCAGAAGGGCAAGGTTGACCAGGCCCGGTTCGCGCTGGAAGCCGGACGCGACGTGTTGCGCGAATACAACGATTATTTCGGCGTCAATTTTCCGTTGCCCAAGCTGGACAACATCGCCGCGCCGGGCCGCAGCCAGTTCTTCAGCGCGATGGAAAACTGGGGCGCGATCTTCACCTTCGAATCTTCGTTGTTGCTCGATCCGAGCATCTCCAACGTCTCCGACCAGCAGCGCGTGTTCACCACTGCTGGTCGGAGACGTTGGAAATGCTCGGATCGAGCAGCAACGAAGATTCGAAGGTGAAGATCGCGCCCCAGTTTTCCAT
>JBKJOY010000157.1:0-3185 GCA_046595415.1 Thermomonas sp. | reverse complement strand
GAACGAGACCCGCACTGCCAAGTTATTCAAGAACGGCGCCAGCCAGGCGGTTCGATTGCCGGCGGAGTTCCGCTTTGAGGGCGACGAGGTCTTCCTCACTCGTGACGACGCGACCGGCGATGTCGTCTTGTCCACGCGACCGGGCGCCAGAGCCTGGGGCGAGTTCTTTGAACTGTTGCGTGCCATCGACGTGCCAGTCGGCTTCATGGCCGAGCGCCCACTGAACGTGTTGCCTCCCGAGCGCGGCCTGTTCGATGACGAATGCCCCGCGCAGCCCGCGGCGGAGCGTTGACGATGCTGCACATGCTGGATACCGACATGGCCAGCAATCTGATCAAGGGCCGGTCACCCGCGATCGAGGCCAGGCTGGCGGTACTGGTCCCCTCATCCGTCTGCATCTCGGTGATCACCCGGGCGGAGTTGCAGTACGGCCTGAAACGCCTGCCCGCGGAGCATCGGCACCATCTGGCCGTGCGCCAGTTCCTGAAGATCGTCCGAGTCTTGCCCTGGGATGCCGACGCCGCCGATTGGTACGGTGAGATTCGCCACCAGTTGGTCGGCACCGGGCAGCCAATCGGCGAAATGGACATGATGATCGCCGCACATGCGCTTGCGGTCGGCGCGGTTCTGGTCACCAACAATGGCCGCCATTTCAAGCGGATCAGCGCGCCGCTGATCCTGGAAAACTGGGTTTAATCCTGATGCAACACCTGATCCTGCGCCCTGGTCCGCAACTGGTCATGCGGGAATTTCGCCCCGAGCCCTGCGACGTTGATGCTCGGACGAATGAGGTGGACGTGACTGAGCGTGCCCATGAGTTTCTGTTCGAACCATCACCATCCACGCCGGGACCACGCTGGCCGACATTGCGCTGAACTCGTGACCGAATCCCCGTTTTTCGGTGGGTCGCACTTGCGCCCCGGAAACAGTCAGGCGCAACTCGCTGGGCGTTGGCAGGTCGCTGAGGCTTCGCTCGAACGCTGGCGCTTCACAGGAATTGGACCCAGGGTCCTCAAGCTCTTGGGGGATGTGCGTTACCGCCTCGATGACGTCGAGGCCTTCGAAGAGGCCTGCCTCAAGAATGCAACGCGGGCGCCGACCAGTGTGTGGCAGGAACCCTGTGCAGTCGGCGCTGGTGACATTCGCGAGGCAGATCATCCGCAAGCGATGTAAGAAAAGCGGGCTAGCTAGTGTCTAATTGCATAGATTGACGATAGTGTTTCGAAGTTGTGCGCCGCGAACTTCACGCTTGCGCCACACGAAGGGCGCGGCGTTCTGGTTGTAGGCGTCGGTAAAGGCGCGGATGGCATCGACCAGTTGCGCGACGCTTCCGAAGGTCGCGTTCCTGAGGGTCTTCCGCTGAAAGATTCCAAACCAGATCTCCACTTGATTGAGCCAACTGGCGCTGGTGGGCGTGAAGTGGAAAGTGACGTTCGGATGAGCGGCAAGCCATTCCTCGTTCTTCTTGTGGGTACAGTAGTTGTCCAGGATGACGTGTATCTGCCGATCGGCAGGCTGATCTGCGATCACCTCATCCATAAACGCCTGAAAGTCGGCACGCTTCTTAGTCTGCGTCGTTTTCCCTCGGATGGTGCCGGTGGCAACTTCCAGGGCGGCAAACAAGTTGATGGTGCCATGGCGTTTGTAGGTGCTCTTCATCCCTTGAACGACCTTTCCACTGCTCGTCTGCACGTAGCCGCGTGTGCGTTCAAGCGCTTGGATCGACGGTTTCTCATCGACGCTGAGCACCAATGCGTTCTGCGGTGGGTTCAAGTACAGGCCGATCACGTCCGCCGCCTTGGGTGCAAATTCAGGGTCGGTGCTGACGCACCAAGAGCGGTGGCGCTGCAACTGGATGCCTTGCATCCGAAGCACTCGCCACACGGCGTCATCGGAAACACTCAGCGCCGACGCCAACGACCCACCGTCCCAACTCGCCATTCCCACCGGCGGCGGCAATTCCAGCTGCGCCAAGATCCGATCGCGCAACCCATGGCCATACTTGGCCGGTTTGCCAGGCCTCGGTCCGTCGCGTAACCCGGCAAGGCCGCGCTCCGCAAAGCGACGCCGCCACTGCCCAACAGTATTCGGTCGGAGATCCATTTCCCGCGCAATCTCATCATTGCGCTTGCCTTCCAGGCAGCCCAGGACAATGCGCGCGCGCTCAGCCATCCGAACCTCTCCGCTTCGGCTCCGAGAAAGGCGCTCAAGTTCAGCCCTGACTTCTGCTGTACACGTCAACGCAATCGCTACACGCGCCATACAACCCCCGTTCGCCAGACGACACGGGCATTGTATTACTATCGATGTATAATGCAATTAGGCACTAGCTCCGCGGTTGCAGAGTGCAGTTCGCGCCAGTGCTCTGCGCGGCAGCAGCGTCTCGACGGTCTTCCACAATATCGCGTCGTCGACGCCGGCACTGTTGCGCTGCTGCGCGACGACCTTGGCCCAGTCCGCCATCTCTGAACTACGACCGAGCTGCTGTAGCGCGCGCAGCCGGACTAGCGCGGCGATGCGAATGGGAAAGCGGTTCCAGCTGGCGTCAGCGAGCGGCAGTGTGCCCAGGGCCTCGTTGCTCAGCGCCAATGCGCGTTGCGCCTGGCCGGCTTCCAGCGCAACCCAGGCGATCCGCGCCAGGTGTCTGTTCAACATCTCACCGCCCACTTCGAGCTGCTGACGCGCGGCGGTCTCCATACGCTGGGCGGTGGCCAACGCGGCATCGGTCTGCTTTAGCCGGCTCTGCGCAATCGCCAGTTCACCCAGCGCTTCGGGCAGTTCCTCCACATTTGGGTTGGGCACGTCCTCCAGCGCTGCCAGTATCCAGCGCGCTTGCTTGGCCTGCTCGCCCGCGTCGCCGGTGGCGTGCGCGACTAACGCCAAGCGAAAATGCGCCTGGCGTTCGTTGTAACCAGGCTCGCTACTGCCTTCCAGCCTGGCCAGCACATCCAGCGCGCTGGCGCGTGCCGCGTCGAAGCGACCGAGCAGGCGCTGCACCGAAGACAAATTGTTCAGCAGCACCAGCGTATCGACGTGTTCGCGGCCATAGGCGCGGGTATTGATCGCGATCGCCTCTTCCATCAGCGCCGCGGCGTTCGGGAAGTCGCGCTGGCGATAGGCCTGGAATCCGGCCTGGCTAAGCAAAACCGCCAGCGTGGGATTGCTGTCCCCCATTGACTTTCGCG
>JBKJOY010000009.1:0-2925 GCA_046595415.1 Thermomonas sp. | reverse complement strand
GTTACCTCGAACACATCGTCGGGTTGGGTACACCCGCACTGCAAGCGCAGCTGCATCCAGCCAAGCGCAGCGGTACGGCGGCACGCAAACCCTTGCCCAGCGCAGCACTGACCTATTTCAGCGGCCTGATCGCGCAGCGGCCACATGGGGAGGTCTCACTCGCGCAGGTGGTCTCCGCCGTGGTCGGCGCACCGGTTCAGGCGAGTGGATGTCTGGGCACCTGGCAGGACATCGGCCCAGATGCGCAAACCCGGCTTGGTCGCAATTCCAATCGCCTGGGCCATGGCTGCGTACTGGGCACCCGCTATTGGGATCGCCAGACCACGCTGCGGCTGACGATTGGACCGATCGACCGCAAGCGATTCAATTCGCTGCTGCCCACCGGCGCAATGCTGCCGGACATCATCGAACTCAGCCGCTTCCTCACGGGCCTGGCGCTGGACCTGCGCATCCGCTTGTCGCTGCGCGCTGAAGAAGTACCGCCGCTTCGACTGGGCGCACGCAATGCAGATCGCCCGCACCTGGGCTGGAACACCTGGCTGGGCGGCCGCCGCAATCCGCGCCCGGCACAGGACTGTGAATTCCACTTTTCCGCAATGGGAGGCCAATCATGGCACTGAACCTACGCTCGCTCGTCGCTCGTCTGAACTCCACTTGCCGCGGCGCGATGGAAGGCGCCGCCGGCCTATGCATGTCCCGCGGTCATTACGACGTCGAGGTCGAGCATCTGTTGCTCAAATTGCTGGAGGTCGAGAACAGCGACATCCGCAGGATCCTGCGTCAGTTCGAGATCGCACCGGAAGCGCTGGAACGCGAATTGGGCAAGGCGCTTGACGGCTTCAAGACCGGCAACCAGCGCACGCCTGCCCTGTCCGCGACCATCCCGAAATTGTTCGAGCACGGTTGGAGCTGGGCCTCGATCGAATTCGGCGAAGCCAAGGTCCGCAGCGGCCACTTGCTGGTCGCGCTGCTGGCCGACTCGGAATTGCGTCGCCTGGTCAGCGTGAGCGCGCGCTCACTTGAAAAGATCAACCTTGAAACGCTGACCAAGAATTTCCATGCGCTGGTCGAAGCGTCCACCGAAGCGCGCGACGCGCGTGCACTCGGTGATGCCGCCGGTGGCGGTGCAGTGGGCGACACCGCCACGCCGGGCGCGGGCGGTACCACCGGTGGCAAGCCAAGCCGCACGCCGAACCTGGACCAGTACTGCGTCAACCTGACCCAGCGCGCACGCGACGGTCATTTAGACGTCGTGCTTGGCCGCGATGCGGAAATCCGCTTGATGATCGACGTGCTAACGCGTCGCCGCCAGAACAACCCGATCCTCACCGGCGAAGCCGGTGTCGGCAAGACCGCAGTGGTTGAAGGCCTGGCGATGCGCATTGCGCAGGACGATGTGCCGCCGATCCTGCACGGCACGGAACTGTTGTCGCTCGACCTCGGTTTGCTGCAGGCCGGTGCCAGCGTCAAGGGCGAATTCGAGAATCGCCTGAAGGGCGTGATCGAGGAGGTCAAGTCCAGCCCGAAGCCGATCATCATGTTCATCGATGAAGCCCACACCCTCATCGGGGCCGGCGGTGCAGCGGGCCAGAACGATGCCGCGAATCTGCTCAAGCCCGCGCTCGCGCGTGGCGAGATGCGCACGATCGCGGCCACCACCTGGTCGGAATACAAGAAGTACTTCGAGAAAGATCCCGCCCTCACCCGTCGCTTCCAGGTGGTCAAGGTCGATGAACCAGACGACGCAAAAGCGATCTCGATGCTGCGTGGCGTCGGCCAGGCGATGGCGGCACACCACAAAGTGCGCATCCTCGACGAGGCCATCACCGAGGCGGTAAAGCTCAGCTCTCGATTCATCCCCGGTCGGCAATTGCCGGACAAGGCGGTCAGTGTGCTCGACACCGCCTGCGCCAAGATCGCGATCGGGCAGAACGCGACGCCGGCCAAGCTCGAAGACTCGCGGCGCCGGCTGGACGTGCTCGCCACCGAGCGTGGGCAGCTGGACAAGGAACAGGCCAGCGGCAGCAACCATGCCAAGCGTCTGGCTGAAATTGAGGAGGAAACCACCACGCTCAGCGCCACGCTGGCCGCCGATGAAGCGCGCTACGTGATCGAAAAGGAACTGGTGGCGAAAGTCCATGCCGGACTCGACCAGATTGAAGCGTTGCCAGCCGATGATCCGACCCGCGCGGATGTGCTGGCAACCTTGAATGGCGTGCGTGCCGAACTGTCAGCGCTGCAGGGTTTCGAACCGATGATGCTGCCGGTGGTGGATGCCAACGCGATCGCGCAGATCATCGCCGGTTGGACCGGCATCCCGGTGGGCCGCATGGTCGCCGACGAAATCCAGACCGTGCTGCGCCTCAAGGAAACACTGGAAGAACGCGTCATCGGCCAGAGCCATGCGTTGGATGCCATCGCCCAGCGGGTTCGCACCTCGCGCGCGAATCTCGAAGATCCGGACAAGCCCAAGGGCGTGTTCCTGCTGGTCGGCACGTCGGGCGTGGGCAAGACCGAAACTGCCATTGCACTCGCCGATGCGCTGTATGGCGGCGAACGCAGCATGATCACCATTGCCATGTCCGAGTACCAGGAAGCGCATACCGTTTCCAGCCTGAAGGGCTCCCCGCCCGGCTACGTGGGCTACGGCGAAGGTGGCGTGCTGACCGAAGCGGTTCGCCGCAGGCCGTATTCGGTGGTGCTGCTGGACGAGATCGAGAAAGCGCACCCCGACGTGCTGGAATTGTTCTTCCAGGTCTTCGACAAGGGCCGCATGGAAGATGGCGAGGGCCGCGAGATTGATTTCCGCAACACGCTGATCATCCTCACTTCGAACGCGGGCACCGACCTGGTCATGCAGGCTTGCAACGAATCCGAGGAACTGCCCACGGTTGCCTACCTCAACGACCTGCTGAAGCCGGAGCT
>JBKJOY010000002.1:0-2788 GCA_046595415.1 Thermomonas sp. | reverse complement strand
CCGACGATGTTGTTGGCTGGCGTGGCGTTCATGGTCGCAGGCATCGCCTTCAAGTTCGGCGCGGCGCCGTTCCACATGTGGTTGCCGGACGTCTACCACGGCGCACCAACGCCGATCACCCTGTTCATCGGTTCAGCGCCCAAACTCGCCGCATTCGCGATGGCCATTCGCTTGCTGGATTTCGGTGCAGGCGCACTGGGTGATCATTGGCATCCGATGTTGGCGGGACTGGCGGCGATGTCGCTGGTGCTTGGCAATCTGATCGCACTGGCGCAGACCAATCTCAAGCGCATGCTCGCGTATTCCACCGTATCCCATGTCGGCTTCCTGTTCCTCGGACTGGCCGGTGGTGGCGCCGAAGGCAACGCGGCGGCGATGTTCTACGCGCTCAGTTACTCGATCATGGCGGCTGCGGCATTCGGCGCGATCGTCGTGTTGTCCCGGCGCGGGTTCGAAGCGGATCGCATCGACGACTTCAAGGGCTTGAATGCGCGTGACCCGTGGAGCGCCGGCCTGGTGCTGTGCGTGATGGCCTCTCTGGCTGGCGTTCCGCCGTTCCTCGGCTTCTGGGCGAAACTCGTGGTGCTGCGCGCGGCCATCCAGGGCGACATGTTGTGGCTGGCGATCGTCGGCATCGTGTGTGCGGTGATCGGTGCGTTCTACTATCTGCGCGTGATCAAGGTGATGTATTTCGACGAACCCTTGGGTGAGCCGGTGCTGCCGCGCAACGACCATGTGCTGCGCATCGTGTTCGGCGTCAATGCGCTCAGCCTGCTGGTATTGGGCGTGTTCTGGAATCCGTTGATGGCCTGGTGCCAGCAGGCGTTTGCCTGAAGCACTGCTGACGATTTGATTGCAGATTGGGCTTGCAAAAAAAAGCAGTGCCACGCATAATTCCGCTTCTGCTGCGGGGTGGAGCAGTCTGGCAGCTCGTCGGGCTCATAACCCGAAGGTCGCAGGTTCAAATCCTGCCCCCGCTACCAGTCCAATGGACTGGCGAAAAGGCTCCTCGGAGCCTTTTTTGTTTTGAAGATTTTGGTTCAAGACCCAGCGTGCTTTGTGGGTCGAGATTGAAAGAAGTACGGGCTTTGCAGGGCGTCGATGAGGACGCACCGCACCGGAATCCAGCGGTATCGGACCAGGGCCCAGTCGGGCCCTTTGTCGTTTCTGGATTCGGACAAGATTTTCATCGGTCACGTTCCACTGAAAAACTTTCCACGAACATGTCTCATCTATTTGGAAATTGCTGCTGACAATGACGGACAAGGCTGAGGACATCGCGCGATTGCTGGCCCCGACGGTGACGTCGCTTGGGCTGGAGTTGCTCGGCATTGAATACCTGCCTGCGCCGGGTGGCGCATTGGTGCGCCTGTACATCGACGTGCCGCAAGTCGCGGCAGCGGGCGATGAAGCTGAGCCGCGCAGCGTCGGCATCGAGGATTGCGAGTCGGTAAGCCGCGAAGTCTCCGCGCAGTTGGATGTGGAAGACCCGATCACGGCCAACTACACACTGGAAGTGTCATCGCCGGGCATTGATCGCCCGCTGTTCGGTGCCGCACAATTCGCGCGTTTCGTCGGCGAGTCGGCCAAGGTCACCTTGAAGCTGCCGCAGGATGGTCGCCGGCGCTTGCAGGGCGCGATCTTGCGGGTCGATGGCGAGACCATCGTGTTCGGCGTGGACAACAGCGAATTCGTGGTGGATGCCGGCAACATCGAGAAAGCGCGCCTGATCCCGGATTGGGTCGCGCTTGGACTGGCGCCAGCCGTCGACAAATCCGGTCGCGACGCGCGGCCGGGCAAGCAGGACAACAAGCAAGACAAACAGAAAAAGGCGGCCGGCCGGAAGCCGGCAGCCAAGTCATCCACCAACAAGACGGCGGCTCGCAAGCCGTCCGATGCGGAGTAATCAGGAATGAGCAAGGAACTATTGCTGGTCGTGGATGCGGTGGCGGCCGAGAAGGGCGTCCCGGAATCAGTGATCCTGGAGGCCATTGAAGCGGCGCTGGCATCCGCGGCGAAGAAGCGCTACGCCGAGCAGGACGTGCTGGTGCGCGTGGCGATCGATTCAAAGGACGGCAGCTACGAGACCTTCCGCCGCTGGGAAGTGGTGGCCGACGACGTGGTGATGGAATCGCCTGATCGCCAGCTGCGCCTGATGGACGCGATCGATGAAAGCGATGACGCCGAAGTCGGTGATTACGTCGAAGAACAAATCGAGAATCCGGACTTCGGTCGCATTGCCGCGCAGGCCGCCAAGCAGGTCATCGTGCAGCGCGTGCGCGAAGCCGAGCGCGCGCAGGTGGTGGATGCGTGGAAGGACCGTGTTGGCGAGCTGGTCACGGGTGTGGTCAAGCGCGTGGAGCGCGGCAGCATCTATGTCGACCTCGGTGGCAATGCGGAAGCGATCATCGCCAAGGACAAGGGCATCCCCCGCGACGTGCTGCGTACCGGCGACCGCGTGCGTGGCTACCTGTTCGACGTGCGTTCCGAGCCGCGTGGGCCGCAGCTGTTCATCAGCCGCGCTGCGCCTGAATTCATGATGGAATTGTTCAAGCTCGAAGTGCCGGAAGTTGGCCAAGGCCTGGTCTCGATCATGGCTTGCGCCCGTGATCCGGGTGACCGCGCCAAGATCGCGGTATTGGCCCATGACAACCGTACCGATCCAATCGGCGCCTGCATCGGCATGCGCGGTTCGCGCGTGCAGGCGGTGACCAATGAGTTGAACGGCGAGCGCGTGGACATCGTGCTGTGGAGCGACAACGCGGCGCAATTCGTGATCAACGCGATG
>JBKJOY010000153.1:0-3225 GCA_046595415.1 Thermomonas sp. | reverse complement strand
CCCCATGCGCTGGATGTACTTGCCGGTGGCGACGTACGGCTTGCTGGCAAGTACATCCAGCGCATGGGCGGCCCCTGCGCCAGTTGCCGGTACAACCCGGCCCTGCGCACCGGCGACCGCGCCTGCCCGTATACCACGCTGTACTGGGACTTCCTGATGCGCCACGAGGCCTTGCTGACTAAAAATGCACGTATGGCGCTGCAAGTGAAGAACGTGGCACGGCTGGATACAGCCGAACGCGAGGCGATTACGCAGCGTGCGGCCGCCATACGCCATGGCGAGGTGGGCGTGCGCGGATGATGCCGCTTGATCTCTACCCGCCCACGCGCGCAGCGGCACTCGCACGCATCGCCGCGGTCCAACCTGGCGAGTACGCCCGCACCCGCAACGCCATCGACGGCGCGGTGACCCGCTTGTCGCCCTACATCACGCATGGCGTCGTCACCCTGCCCGAGGTGCTGGCCGGCGTAGCGGCGCGGCACCCGCTCCACGTGCAGCACAAGTTCGTCTACGAACTCGGCTGGCGCGAATACTTCCAGCATGTGTGGCAACACCGCGGTGACGGCATCCTGCAGTCGTTGCATGCAGGCCCGCTTCCAGATACCGCCTATGCACGCGAACTGCCATCAGACATCCGTGAAGCGCGCACGGGCATCCCGGTGATCGATGAGGCCGTGCGCACGCTATATGCAACCGGCACCCTGCATAACCATGCCCGCATGTGGCTTGCCAGCTACGTGGTGCACCTGCGCAAGGTGCACTGGCGCGCTGGCGCTGACTGGATGTTGGCGCACCTGCTGGACGGCGATCTGGCCAGCAATCACCTCAGCTGGCAATGGGTGGCCGGCACCGCCAGCCGCAAGCCGTACCTGTTCAACGCAGAAAACGTGGCCCGTTTCGCGCCAGCGGCATGGCACAGCCCCGGCAGTGTCCTCGACACGTCCTACGAGGCACTGGATGCCTTGGCGCGCAACACCCGACCCCAGCCAAGCAGCGCGCACGACAATGGGGTCGAAGAACCTGTGATGGCATCCGCACCTGATGACGCCGTCGCGCCGCAAGCGAGTGACGTGGTGGGCCGAGATGTCTGGCTGGTGCATCCATGGGCGCTGGGTGATCGTCCACAAGACCTTCCCTCAGGCTGCTTGTGCGTGGCCTGGTGGCCAAGCGAGTTCCACCTGGCTCGCCCCTGGAACCCTGCACGCTGGGCGTTTGTCGGTACGCGCATGTCGGCGCTGGCGCCACTGGCGTGGCATGGCAGCAGGCAATCGCTTTCGCAGGCATTGGCGGGGGCACGCGCGGTGCAGGCGCTGGCGAATCCGCACATTGATGCGTTGTTGCCGCGTGACGTTCAGCAGCGCGTTCCGCTGCGGCTGTTCGCGGAGGTCGACCGCCCGTGCGAGTCGTTTTCCGCCTGGTGGAACCTCGCCACCCGTGGCATCGACCAGTTGGCCGACCTACCCGGACTGGCGCAGGCCGGTCAGTGCCTTTCGCCGACATCCGGCCGTATCGACCGCGCCGGTCGTCACTCCCACTCGATCGTCGCCGGCGGCTTGCCTGAAATATCATAAACAACGCGAGATACACCGCGTATCTCATTGATAATTCTATTGGAAACCGTACCGAGGAAATCGTAGGGAAGGTGTGCCCAGTGTGCGGTCATGAAGTCGATCGTCTCGACCGCACGCAATGCGATCACCCATTCATAAGCGCGTGCGTCCCCAACCACGCCGACTGATTTGACCGGCAGGAACACCGCAAACGCCTGGCTGGTCTTGTCGTACAAATCGGCTTTGCGCAGTTCTTCGATATAGATCGCATCGGCCCGCGCCAGCAGTTCTGCGTATTCGCGTTTGACCTCGCCCAGGATGCGCACCCCCAAGCCGGGACCGGGGAATGGATGCCGGTAGACCATCTCGCGCGGCAAGCCAAGTTCGACGCCCAAGCGCCGCACCTCGTCCTTGAACAATTCGCGCAGCGGCTCGACCAAGCCCAGCTTCATGTCCGCCGGCAGACCACCGACGTTGTGATGGCTCTTGATAACATGCGCCTTGCCGGTCTTGCTGCCAGCCGACTCGATGACGTCCGGATAGATCGTGCCCTGCGCCAACCAGCGTGCGTTGGCGAGTTTGTTGGATTCCTCATCGAAGATGTCGATGAAAAGCCCACCAATGATCTTGCGCTTGGCTTCCGGATCGCTGACGCCTTCGAGCTTCGCGAAATAGCGGTCCGCGGCGTTCACGCGCACGACCTTGATGCCCAAGCCGCCACTGGCGGCTTCACTGGCGAACATCGCCATGACCTGGTCGCCTTCCTGCCAGCGCAGCAGGCCGGTATCGACGAACACGCAGGTCAGCTGGTCGCCAATCGCCCGATGCAGCAGCGCGGCCACCACCGAGGAATCCACGCCGCCCGACAGACCCAGGATCACTTCATCGGAACCCACCAGTTCGCGCACTCGCGCGACCTGGTCCTCGATGATGTTGGCCGCCGTCCAGAGTGTGCCGCAGCCGCAGATGTCGACCACGAACCGGCGCAGCAGCGCCTGCCCTTGCTTGGTGTGGGTCACTTCGGGATGGAACTGCACGCCGTACCACCGGCGCACATCGTCAGCGAACGCAGCGACCGGGATGCGGTCGGTTTTCGCGGTGACGACGAAGCCGTCCGGCGCGACCGACACGTGGTCGCCATGGCTCATCCACACATCCAGACGAGGTGGCGAACCCGGATGATCCTTCAGGCCATCGAACAGGCGATCCTGCGCGACCAGGGACACTTCCGCGTGACCGAACTCGCGCTGGTCGGCGGCTTCGGTTTGCCCGCCGAGTTGCTTGGCCATGGTCTGCATGCCGTAGCAGATGCCCAGCAGAGGCAAGCCAGCATCGAAGACCTGTTGCGGCGCCGCCGGACAACCCGCTTCAGTCGTCGATTCCGGCCCGCCCGACAAAATGATCCCCTTGGCACCGAACGCGGCGATCTCTTTGGGGTCGTGGTCCCAGGCCCAGATCTCGCAGTAGACGCCGATCTCACGGATGCGGCGGGCGATCAGCTGCGTGTACTGCGCGCCGAAGTCGATGATCAGGATCTTGTCGGTATGGATGTCGGTCATGGGGATCCGTGGCGGGGAACGTGGTGCTGGAACCGGCTGAGCGGGCGATAGCGGCGCGCGCATTGGCCGACGTGACACCTGAAGCGCCGGAAGTGCAGCAGGCGGGCGCCAACCGC
>JBKJOY010000048.1:0-3657 GCA_046595415.1 Thermomonas sp. | reverse complement strand
TGCGGTGATGCGTTGCCTCGGCGCCAGTCAGCGCACGCTGGTCACGATCCACCTCGGTGAATTGCTGTTGCTGGGATTGCTGGCGTGCGGTATTGGCGTGGCCATTGCGTTTGTCCTGCAATGGGGCGTCGGGCTTTGGTTGGCCAGTACCTTGGCCATCGCGGTTCCGCCGGCGTCGTGGTGGCCGGCGGCCGAGGGACTGGCAATGGGCCTGCTGGTGTTGATGGCATTCGCTGCGCCACCGGTGCTGGCCCTGCGCCGCGTGCCCGCGTTGCGGGTGCTGCGGCGTGACCTGGATCCCACCGAACCCAGCGCGTGGCTGGTGGCGTTCGCGGGCATTGGCGGGCTGTCGGCGTTGCTCTGGTGGAAGGCGGGATCGGCAGCGCTGGGCTTGTGGATGCTGGTCGGCATCTCGGCCACGTTGCTGGTGCTGGCGGGCCTCGCCGGTTTGCTGATCCTTGCGGTGCGGCGTGCGCGAGCGCGCCTGCGCGGTCCGCTGCGTTATGGCCTGGCAAACGTCAGTCGCCGTCCGGCCACCAGCATCGCGCAAATTTCGGCGCTTGGCCTTGGGCTGATGGCGCTGCTGCTGCTGACCTTCGTCCAGCGCGATTTGCTGGATCGCTGGCAACGCACGCTTGCCGCGGATGCGCCCAACCGGTTCGTCATCAATGTGCAGGATGACCAGGTCGACCGCGTGTCCGCCTTCGTCGCAACCCAAGGCATGGCGCCACCCGTGCTGTACCCGATGGTGCGCGCGCGCTACCTGGCGTTGAACAACAAGCCGATCAGCGGCAGCGATTTTGCCGCGGCCGGCATGCGCGCGCAGCAGCTGGCCGAGCGCGAATTCAACCTGTCCACCGCAAACCTGCTGCGCAGTGACAACACCGTTGTGGCCGGCAAATTCTGGGCAGCCGCAACCCCTGCGCAACCCGAATTGTCGGTGGAACAGGACTTCGCCAAGACGTTGGGCTGGTCGTTGGGAGACGTCGTGCGCTTCGATGTTGCCGGGCAGTCCTTGCAAGGCCGCATCACCAGCTTGCGCAAGGTGGACTGGGAGAGCTTCCAGCCGAATTTCTTCGTGCTCGCATCGCCGGGTGCCCTGCGCGGTTTTCCCGCCAGCCACATCACTGCCTTGAAGGTGCCAGCCAACCAGCCCAGGTTCACCGCCGCGCTGGTGGCGCAGTTCCCCAACGTGTCGGTGATCGATGTGGATGCGGTGTTGCAACAGGTGCGCAGCACCGCCGACCAGGTCGCCACCGTGGTTCGGGTGGTGTTCTGGTTCTCGTTCGCGGCGGGGATCCTGGTGCTGATGGCCGCGGTGAGTGCCAGCCAGGATGAGCGCCTGCAGGAAGGTGCGGTGATGCGGGTCTTGGGCGGCAGCTCGCGCCAGTTGCGCTTGGCACAGGCGTCCGAATTCGCGGTGATGGGCTTGCTGTCGGGGCTGGTCGCAGCGCTTGCGGCGTCGGTGCTTGCAGGCGTGGTCTCGACGAAAGTGTTCAACCTGCCATGGACACCCGATTGGGTCATGGCCGCAACCGGGGGTGCGCTGGGCATGCTCGCGGCGCTGGCCGCAGGCCTGTGGGCCACGCGCGGCGTGTTGAACTCGCCACCGTCAGTGGTGCTGCGCGCGTCGTAGCTGGACGCTTCGGTAGGAGCGCACCCGGGCGCGACTTCGACATTCGGGGTAAGGCGCTCGCGGCCAGGTCCGCTCCTACAAAAGCGGGGGCGCGGCTGTGCTTTCCGCTTGTACGGTAGGTGGAAGCGGCGCCGCGCCAGATTGGTATGCTTGCCCGATGAGCCGATATAGCGCCTACATCGCCAGCATTGTCCTGTTCCTGGTGTCCCTGCTGCTCAGCTACTGGCAGCTCGAATGGCGCTGGGGCGCAGTGGTCTTCGGCTTGCTTGCGACGGTGGGCACACTGGACATGTTCCAGCACAAGCAGACGTTGCGTCGCAATTACCCGATCCTGGCCCACATCCGTTACGGACTGGAAACGATCGGTCCGGAAATTCGCCAGTACTTCATCCAGTCCGACATCGTCGAGGTGCCGTTCTCGCGTGAGCAGCGCGCGCTGATTTACCAGCGGGCCAAGCACCAGAATGACGTGCGTCCGTTCGGCACCCTGCAAGACGTCTATAGCGTCGATTACGAATGGATCAACCATTCCATCGCTCCCGCCCACATCGAATCCTCGGACTTCCGGGTGACCATCGGCAGTTCCAGCAAACAGCCGTATTCGGCCAGCGTATTCAACATTTCGGCGATGAGTTTCGGCTCGCTGTCGGCGGCGGCGATCCGCGCGCTCAATGCCGGCGCAAAGGCGGGCGGCTTCTACCACGACACCGGCGAAGGCTCGATCTCGCCCTATCACCGCGAGGCCGGCGGCGACATCGTGTGGGAAATCGGTTCCGGCTACTTCGGCTGCCGCAACGACGACGGCAGCTTCAGCGATGAGCGCTTCGCGCTGAATGCGCGCGACCCGCAGGTGAAGATGATCGAAATCAAACTGTCGCAGGGCGCCAAGCCCGGCCATGGTGGCGTCTTGCCGGCGGCGAAGGTGAGCGCCGAAATCTCGGCCACCCGTGGCGTGCCGATGGGGCAGGATTGCGTGTCGCCAGCCGCGCATACCCAGTTCTCGACGCCGCTCGGGTTGCTGCGATTCGTCGCGCGCCTGCGCGAACTGTCGGGCGGAAAACCAACCGGCTTCAAGCTCGCCATCGGTCATCCGTGGGAATGGTTCGGGATTGCGAAAGCGATGCAGGAACATGCCGCCTTGGAGCCAGGTCTCCTTCCCGATTTCATCGTGGTGGATGGCGCCGAAGGTGGTACCGGCGCGGCGCCTGCGGAATTCATCGACCACGTCGGCGTGCCGATGCACGAAGCCTTGATGCTGGTCCACAACACCCTCGTCGGCCTGGATCTGCGCGACCGGATCAAGATCGGCGCCGCCGGCAAGGTCATCAGCGCGTTCGACATCGCGCGCACACTGGCGATGGGCGCCGACTGGTGCAATGCCGCGCGCGGTTACATGTTCGCGCTGGGCTGCATCCAATCGTTGAGCTGCCATACCGACCGCTGCCCGACCGGCATCGCGACCCAGGATCCCAGCCGCTGGCGCAAGCTTGACGTGCCAGACAAAGCCACCCGCGTGCGTGAATTCCACGACAATACCTTGAACGCGTTGCGTGACCTGCTGTGCGCGTCAGGCCTGCAGCATCCCGATGAACTGGGGCCGGAACACATCCTGCGCCGGGTCTCGCCGACCGAAGTTCGATCATTGGGCGCGTTGTATCCGTTCCTGCGCCTTGGCGAGTTGTTGGATGGTATTCCCGACCACGCCGTGTTTGAAGACTTCTGGCAACACGCGCGCAGCGATACCTTCATGCCACCACCGCATGTCATGAGCCTGCGCACCGGCAAGTGCGCTTGATATCCTGAGCAGCCATTCGTCCAAGGTCCCACGCTTGATGCGAGACTTGACCCACCTCGACCGGCTCGAAGCCGAGAGCATCCACATCCTGCGCGAAGTGGTGGCCGAAGCGGCGCATCCGGTGATGCTCTATTCGGTCGGCAAGGACTCAGCGGTGATGCTTCACCTCGCGCGCAAGGCGTTTGCGCCGTCGATCCCGCCATTTCCGCTGCTCCACGTCGATACC
>JBKJOY010000130.1:0-2793 GCA_046595415.1 Thermomonas sp. | reverse complement strand
GGTCTCGGCCTGGTCATCGCCATGGTGGGCAAGCGCCAGGATTTCGCCGTCGCGCAGGTGGCGTGCGAACGCAACGTGGCGTGCCGCGCGTGCTTCGCCTTCGCGGCCGAGGCCGGTGTTGCTGACCTGCACGCGTTCAACGACGAGTTCGACGCCAAGGAGGTCGCAGTTGCGTTGGCAGTGCGCGGCCCACGCATCGGCATCTGCATGCAGGCCATGGTGGACATGGATGGCGCGAAGGCCCGACGTCCGCGTTTCCGGATGCAATGCCAGCGCGTGCAGCAGCACGCTGGAGTCGAGTCCGCCGCTGTAGCCCACCAACAACGCGCGGCCCTGGTTGCGCATCTGCAAGTCAGGCAGGGCGCGCATGCGTGGCTCAGGCGGCTTCGTAGGCGCCGTAGCTGCGCAGGCGACGGTAACGGCGTTCCATCAGGTCTTCGACTGCGATGTCCTGCAGCGTGTCCAGCTCGTTCAGCAGGATCGCCTTCAGCCGCTTCGCCATCTGCACCGGATTGCGATGCGCGCCGCCGGTGGGTTCGCGCACGACCTTGTCGATCAGGCCCAGGTCGAACAGACGCTTGGAGGTGATGCCCATCTGTTCGGCGGCATCCTTGGCCTTGGCAGGATCCCGCCACAGGATCGAGGCGCAGCCTTCCGGCGTGATCACCGAATAGGTGCTGTATTCGAGCATGTTGGTGATGTCACCCACGCCAATCGCCAGCGCGCCGCCGCTGCCACCTTCGCCGATCACCGTGCAGATGATCGGCACGCGCAGCTCGGCCATTTCCAGCAGGTTGCGGGCGATGGCTTCGGACTGGCCGCGCTCCTCGGCATCGATACCGGGCCACGCTCCCATGGTGTCGATGAAGGTCAACACCGGCAGCCCGAACCGCTCGGCCATGTGCATCAGGCGCAGCGCCTTGCGGTAGCCCTCCGGCTTGGGCATGCCGAAATTGCGGCGGACCTTGGATTTGCTGTCGCGGCCTTTTTCGTGGCCGATCACCACCACGCTGCGACCATCGATGCGGGCAAGCCCGCCCACAATTGCCTTGTCATCTGCGAACGCGCGGTCACCAGCCAGTTCCTGGAACTCGTCGCAGATCACCCGCAGGTAATCCAGGGTGTACGGGCGCGACGGATGCCGCGAGAGTTGCGAGACCTGCCACGGGGTGAGGTCGCGGAAGATCGTCGCCGTGCGCTTGCGCAGCTTGTCCTGCAGCGCATGCACTTCAGCGTCGATGTTGACTGCCGGGCCATTGCTGGCATGCCGCAGTTCCTGGATCTTGGTTTCCAGGTCGGCAATCGGCTGTTCGAAGTCGAGGTAGTTCGGATTCATCAGCAAGAGTTTAAACCAGCACCACGGACCGCATCCGCCATACCGCGGCGTAGGGGTTTCAAGCCGATCCTCATTGCGTCCACGGCTTGCCGAGATGCAGGTTGACCGCTTGCACACCCGGCATGCTGCGCAACAAGCCGGGCAGGGCGGCATCCACGCGCAGGCCACGCCCGCCATTGATCGACAGCTGCCCAACGCCGTTGCCGGTGGTGGCTTCGATCAGCAAGGGCGTGGACCCGGCATGGGTCTGCAGCAGGTGTTCGAATTGTTGCAACGCGCCGGGTGTGCGCAGGTCGAGGCGAATCGACAGGCGCTGCGCCTGCTGGCTGCAGAGTTGGGTGTAATCCCAGGCGCGCTTGGCCTTGAGCGAGAAGCCACCGCTGAACTCGTCCTCGCGCAGGCCGCCTTCGATCACCAACACGCGATCACGGGTCAGCAGTGCGCCGAATTCCTGCCATTGCTCGCCGAAGAAGGCGCATTCGATGCGGCCACGCCCGTCCTCCAGGAACACGAACGCCTGGCTGTCGCCACGCTTGCGCATGCCGACCACTTGCCCGGCCAACACCACCGGCAATTCCGGCCGCCATCCCAATCGCGCTTCCTTCGGTCGATTGGCCCAGATCGCATCCAACTGGCCAAGATCCTTGCCGACCAATCGTTGCAGTTCGTCGCGATGAGGATCCATCGGATGCCCGCTCAGGTAGTGGCCGAGGGTGTCGCGCTCGCCCTGAAGTTTCTGCGCCAGTGGCCAGTCATCGACTTCGGGCAGGTCGATGCGCAATGCGGGCGTGTCGGCGCTTGCATTGTCGAAGCCACCGAACAGCGAATTCTGGCCAGCCTCGCGTTCGCGCGTGAGTTGTTCGCTGGCTTTCATCGCCTCCGGTAGTTGCAAGACAAGTGAGGCGCGGTTGCGTGCCAGCGCGTCCATCGCACCGCCGAGGATCAAGGCTTCCAGTGCGCGCTTGTTGAGGCCGCCGGCATCCACCCGCTGGCAGAAATCCAGCAAGTCGCGGTAGGAACCGCCGCTCTGCCTTGCCTTTGAAATCGCGTCGCACGCACCGCGGCCGACGCCCTTCACTGCGCCCAAGCCATAGCGAATGGTGCGCGGGTCGGTGGCTTCGAACATGTAGGTCGATGAATTCACATCGGGCGGCAATACCGTCAAACCAAGCGCACGCGCTTCGTCGAGGAAACCGACCACCTTGTCGGTGTTGTCCATGTCCGATGACAGCACCGCCGCCATGAACTCGGCGGGGTAATGCACCTTCAGCCATGCGGTCTGGTAGGCGACCAGCGCATACGCGGCCGAGTGCGACTTGTTGAAGCCGTATTCGGCGAACTTCTCCATGAGGTCGAAGATCTGCGTCGCCGTGCGCGGACCCACGCCGCGTTCGGCCGAACCGGCCTCGAACTTGGCGCGTTCCTTGGCCATTTCCTCGGGCTTCTTCTTGCCCATC
>JBKJOY010000387.1:0-3010 GCA_046595415.1 Thermomonas sp. | reverse complement strand
TGGGCTTCGGAGATGCGTGGGCCGGTTGCACACGCTGCGTCGCGAGGAATTCAGTCGCGAAGAATGGGCGCGGCCAGGTCTTCGATCATCTTGCGATCCAGCAGTTCGACGTCGCGTCGATCCACTTGCAGCCAGCCTTCCTGCTGGAACCGCCGCAGCACGCGGCTGACCGTTTCCGGGGCAAGGCGCAGGTAATTGGCGATGTCGGTCCGGGCCATGTTCAGCGCGAAGCGATTCGCGGAAAATCCGCGCGCAGCGAAGCGTCGCGACAGGCCGACCAGGAATGCAGCCATGCGCTGGTCCGCTGACCAGTCGCCGGCCAGCAGCGCCGCGCGGCCGATGTCGCGGCTCAGCAGGCGGAACAGTTGCCGTTGCAGGCCGGGCAAGCGACTGGCGAGGACCGCAATCTTCGGAAACGAGAACCGGCAAAGCATCACCGTATCCAGCGCCACTGCGTTGCACGGATACGTATCGCCATCGATCGCATTGAGGCCGATCACCTCGCCGGGCAAATGGAAGCCCAGCACGTGCTCGTGACCGTCGCGGTCCACCACATAGGTCTTGACCGTGCCCGCACGCACCGCGGCGATGGCTTCGAAGGGATCGCCTTCGCGGAAAATATGCTCGCCCGCATGCAACGGGCCGACGTGCTCCACCAGCACGTGCAGCTCCATCAATGCGGTTTTATCCATGCCCTCGTCCATGCACGCCTGCGAGAAGGCGCAGGTGGTGCAAAACTTCAGGGCATCGCCATCGTCAGCAAGGGTGCGCGGGCTTTGCCGTGGAAACGGCAAGCTGCTCATGCCATCCACCGGATCAGACTCGACCAGCAAGCCCGGCGGGGACACGTCAGATTGCGCGCGAAAAGCGCGGCTGGGCATCGGTGACGGGTTGATTGAGGTAGCGGTCGAAGCACATCGCGATATTACGCAACAGCAAGCGCCCACGCGAGGTCACCGTGATCCGATCCGCCTCGATGCGGGCCAGGCCGTCATCCACCAAGGGCTGCAGCTTGAGCAGCGCATCGGCGAAATAGAGGTCAAAATCGATGCCGTGGCGGCGTTCGAGGGCGCGCATCGGGATTTCGCCCTGGCACATCAGTTGCTGGATCAGATCCGCGCGGAGTTGATCGTCTTCGTCCAGGCGCATGCCGCGGAAGACCGGCAACCGACCCTCGTCCAGCGCCACTTGCCAGCTCATCAGGTCACGCGGGTTCTGGCTGAAGCTGTCGCCGATATGGCTGATCGCGCTCACGCCCAGGCCCACCAGGTCGCTGTCGGCATGCGTGGTATAGCCCATGAAGTTGCGGTGCAAGCCGCCGCGGGCCTGCGCCAGCGCAAGCTCGTCATCCGGCAGGGCGAAATGATCCATGCCGATGTAGAGGTAGCCGGCCGCGGTGAGGCGTTCGATGGCCAGTTGCAACAATCCCAGCCGGGTTTCCGCATCGGGCAGGTCGAAGGCATTGAGCTGGCGCTGCGCCTTGAACAGCTGCGGCATGTGCGCATAGCCGTAGACCGCGACCCGGTCCGGGCGCATGTGGGCCACGATGTCGAGCGTGCTCGCGAAGCCTTGCAGATTCTGCTTGGGCAAGCCATAGATCAGGTCGACGTTGACCGACTTGAAACCGTTGGCGCGGCAAGCTTCGACGACCGCGCGCGTGTCCTCGACCGACTGGATGCGATTGACCGCGACCTGCACCTGCGGATCGAAATCCTGCACGCCAAAGCTCGCCCGATTGAAGCCCGCCTTGGCCAGCTCGCCGATATCACTCGCATTGACGAAGCGAGGATCGAGCTCGATCGAGATATCGCGCTCCTCCGCCTCGGAGAAGCGAAAGTGGCTGCGTAGCGTGTCGACGACGTCGTGCAATTGCGCGGGCGACAGGAAGTTGGGCGTGCCACCGCCGAAATGCAGTTGGATCACTTCGCGGTCACGGTCAAACAGCGGCGCGACCAATGCGATCTCGCGATACAGCCGCACCAGGTAACTGTCGCTGCGCGCGGTGTCGCGGGTAATGATGCGGTTGCATCCGCAGTAGAAGCACGGGCTGTTGCAGAAGGGCACGTGTACGTACAGCGATAGCCGGCGCGGGATCGGGTCGCCGTTGCTGGCCATGGCGACATCGCGCAGGGCCTGTTCGCCGAACGCAGTGGTGAACTGCGGCGCGGTTGGATACGAGGTATAGCGCGGCCCTGGCCGGTCATGCCGGCGCAACAGGTCTGTGCTGAAAGTGAGGGGTTGCAACGCCATGGCCGCAGCTTAGGCAGCCGCCAGCCGGCATCTCTTGATCTGGATCAACCGGCCCGCAGGCTTCGTTCAGCGGTGCTGCAACCCATACACCGCCGTAGCCAGCTTCGACACTCCGCCCACGTAGCCAGGATCGTCCGGTGAGATCAGCGCGCGTTCGAGCAGCTCGATATCCCAAGTCGACGAATAGCGTTCGCGCACCTCGGTTTCGGCAATCGCGAATGGCGGGCCGTCACGTTCGTGCTGCGGGTATTCCAGCGTGACCAGCAAGCCGCGGCATCCCGGGGGCAGCCGCGCATACAGTTCATCGGCATAACGAACACGCAATGAAGGCGGCAACGCGATCATCGCCGCGCGGTCGAACACCGCCGCGCATTCGGCCAGCACGTGCGAATCAAGACCAAACGCATCGCCATGGATGATTTCGATGCCGCCCGCGGAGTAGTGCGCGCCGTATCGGGAATCGCGGCGTTCGGGTGCGAGGTCGTGCTCGGCGAAGAATTGTTCCACCGCCAGCTGAGACAGCTCAATGCCCAGCACGCGATGTCCTTGCGAAGCAAGCCATGCCATGTCCAGCGATTTGCCGCATAGCGGCACGAATACGGTTGTGTCCGCAGCCACGCCCAAACTAGGCCAATGCCTGAGCAGCAGTGGCGTCGGCGCGGCTTGATGGAAACCGATCTGGTTGTCGGCCCAGCGTTGGTGCCAAAACTCGAAATTCATACAAAACTCCCATCGGCGGCGAGACCGTCGGGTGAATCGC
>JBKJOY010000224.1:0-6226 GCA_046595415.1 Thermomonas sp. | reverse complement strand
ATCGCGGTTTCACCGCGGTCAAGCACCAGCGCGAGGTCGGCACCGGGTATTTCGATGCCATCACCCAAACCATCCAGGGTGCGCAGAGTTCCACCGTGGCGCTGAAGGGCTCCACCGAGGAAGAACAATTCCACGGTGAACGCGCCGCGGCATAGCCTTTTTGCACCACCCGCCGGCTGCCTGCCGGCGGGGATTTACCGGTCGATGTAGACCGCGCCAACAGGCAATGCCCGCAAACGCAGTCCGGTTATTGCACCGGACTGCGTTTGCTTTCCGGTATTCTGCGGAAATCCACCCTGATTCAGGGGCAAAGGAGTGGGCAAGGGCGTGGCTGCATTTGCGCAAGCAATCGCTGGCGAAAAAGACATCGACGATCCCAACTCGTCGACGTTGACCTTGGCCGAATATGCCTTGTTCACCCAGGTCGCGCACCCGCGGCGGGTGGAGGCTGGCCAGATCCTGTTCCGCCGTGGCGATCTTGGCACCACCATGTATGTGGTGGCGCATGGCGCGGTCGAACTCGATTTCGGCGATGACCTGGTGGGCAAGCGCCTGACATCGCGCGAATTCCTGGGCGAGCTTGGGTTGTTGATCGGCGACCACGCGCGCAGCGCCGATGCGACGGTGGCCGAAGATGGCGTGGTGCTGGAGTTGGGCCGCGTCGAATTCGATGCACTCGCCCAGCGCGACCCGCAGATGCTCGCGCATTTCCTGCGCCGCGCGATCATGCGCGTGGTCCATAACGAACAAGCCTTGATTGCACGCCTGCGCCGCCGCAACCAGGACCTCGAAACGGCACTGGATACCTTGCGCGCCACCGCGCATCGGCTCAACCAGACCGAAGTGCTGACCCGCACCGATGAACTGACCGGGTTGCTCAACCGCCGTGGTTTCACCATGGATGTCGAGAAGCGCCGCCGCAACAGCAGTCTGGGCGGACTGGCGCTGGTCTTGATCGACTGCGACCGCTTCAAGGACGTGAATGACACGCATGGCCACCTGGCCGGCGACCGCGTCCTGCAAAGCGTCGCCAACCTGTTGCGCGCGGTGGCCGGACCGGACGACATCGCCTGCCGCATCGGTGGCGATGAATTCTGCCTGCTGGTGCGTGGACAGCACCGCGAGGAAATGGAGCGCATGGGCGACTACATGCTGGGCAGTGCGCGCATGTTGCAGCGCATGCACAGCAAACCGCCGCAGATGACCACGCTCAGCATTGGGGCTTGCCTGATCACCGATGACGGCAAGTGGGAAGACTGGTACACCAAGGCCGATACGGCGCTGTATCGCGCCAAGCGCCTAGGCGGCAACCGCGTGGAATGGCAGGACTGAGCCAGTGCCGGCGATGACCTTGATCACAGATACGCCGCAGGTCCGCACGCTGCTACTGACCGATCTGGTGGATTCCACCGGCTTGGTGGAGCGCATAGGCGATCAGGCCGCGGCGGATCTGTTCCGCGCGCATGACCGCATGGTGCTGGAATTGCAGCAGCGCTGGCGTGGCCGTCTGATCGACCGCAGCGATGGCCTGCTGCTGATCTTCGAACGGCCGATCGACGGACTCGGGTTTGCCCTCGATTACGTGCGCGGCTTGCGGGATCTCGGTCGTCAGCACAACCAGCCATTGCAGGCGCGTGCCGGCCTGCACGTCGGCGAAGTCCTGGTCTGGGAAAACAGTGCGGACGCAATCCGCGTGGGCGCCAAGTCGCTGGAAGTGGAAGGACTGGCCAAGCCACTCGCCGGTCGTTTGATGCAACTGGCCCGTCCTGGCCAGATCCTGTTGTCGGCCACTGCAGAACCGCTGGCGCATCGCGCCGCGCGTGAACTGGGTGAGCGTGGCGAATTGCTGGTGTGGAAATCCTATGGGCGCTGGCGTTTCAAGGGCGTGCCGGAAGGCCAGGAGGTCTACGAGGTCGGCGAGCCCGGCTTGGCCCCGTTGCGGATGCCCGCGCACACGCCCAAGGCCTGGCGCGACCTGCCGCTGTGGCGACGTCCTGCTGCGCTTGCCGCCGAAGCGATGGTGCTGGCGGCGATGCTGGTCGGCGGTTGGTTCATCACCCAACCCAAACCGGCGATTGCCTTCGGTGAACGCGACTGGGTAGTGGTGGGCGACGTGCGCAATCTGACCGGCGATGCGCGCCTGGATGATTCGCTGGAGCAGGCGTTCCGGATCAGCCTGGAACAATCGCGCTATGTGAACCTGATCAGCGATCTGAAGATGCGCGAGACCATGCAGCGCATGCAGCGCAAGCCGGACACGCAGATCGACCGTGCGATCGGTTCGGAGATCGCCCTGCGCGATGGCGCGCGCGCATTGCTGCTGCCCACCGTGGCCGAAGTCGGCGGGCGCCTGCGCGTGAGTGCGGAGGTGATCGACCCACGCACGCAGACCACCGTGTACGCGATATCGGCTGATGGCAAGGGGATCGAATCTGCGCTGGCCTCGATCGATGACGTCACCAGCCAGTTGCGCGAGAAGCTTGGCGAGGCCATGCAGAACGTTCAGAAGACCTCGGTGGCGTTGCCGAATGTGGCCACGCCCAGTCTGGACGCGCTGAAGGCATTTGCACTCGCGCGCAATGTGGTTAATACCAGTGCAGACAAGAAGGCCGCCATCGGGCTCTACATGCACGCGCTGGAGCTCGACCCAGATTTTGCCTTGGTGTATTCGGACATCGCTCGTTTGCATGCGTCGTTTGGCGAAGCAGCCCAAGCCAAGGCGCAGTGGCGGCAGGCGCTTGCCAAGCCCGAACGCCTGTCATCGCAGGAAAAACTACGGATCCAGTTACTGCTTCATCAGTACGATTCGACAACTTCTTACTTTCAAGAGGCAGATCAATACCTGAGGCTGTATCCGGATGATTTCGATGTGCTCGGGCGCCTTGCGACCAATACGTGGCACCAGCGAAACGACTTCGCCGGCAGCGAGCTTTTGGAAAAGCGTGCCTTGGTGCCTGCTGCGGCACGGCAAGGTCTTCGCGAGTATGGGCTCGGCACCTTTCTGTTAGGCCAGGAGCGTTACGCAGAAGCGTTGGCAGCATTCCGCAAATCGCGTGATCACGGTTTCAGCGGGTGGAGCACTTACTACGCCCGCCTGTTCGATGCCCAAGGCCAGCATGCCCAAGCCGATAAGGTTTACTTCGAAAGTACCGGTGGACGCGATGGATGGCATGGCGATGCTGGCGTGGTGACATGGATTGATCGCGGCCAATGGCAGCAGGCAACAGAGACAGCACTGAAGTGGCGTGATAGCTCGGACAAGGACGGGGATGTCCTGGAATCGCTGCGCGCTCGCGCAGCGATTGCCAGCGTGGCGGTGTTTGCCGGTAACGGTGATTCCAAAGCGCGAATGCGTGAGCTGAAAGCAGCGGTTGATGCGCAAGGACAGGCCGCCGATGTCATCTATCCGGCATTCTCAACCGAGCTGCGACTCTATCTGGGACTGCTTTCAGCGCAGCTGGGAGATGCAGCCGGAGTCGCAGAGGCGCTGCTGCGCACACGTGACAGCACTGCGGTGCGTGACTTCCCGACCGTGACGCAGCTTCAACAGGTAGTGATGGCAGAGCGCGACCGCATGGCCGGAAAGCCGGAATCCGCGCTTGCGCAGCTTCGACCGTTGGGCAAGCTGAATACGGCGTTGGTGGTCGTGCACTGGGCACTGATGCGTTCCGAAAAGGCGGCGGGCAATCTCGATGCCGCCTCGGCCCAGACACGCTGGTTGGCCACGCACCGTGGCCGTGTACTCACCGAAAGTCCGATGTCCGACCTGTTGACGTTCTTCAATCCGGCCGTCTCTGCAGCAGCGTTGAAAGAGATGGGCGTTCAAAGCAGCCAACTGAAGCCATTCACTGCTGCGGAGACACGATCACAGTGAACATCGCTTCAATCAAACGTATATAAAAAACCCGACGCGCTGCGCCGGGTTTTTTTGGAAATACATCAGCCGGATTGACGAATCAGTCAGCCTGCGCATCCAGGGGGCACGTCATTTGCTGCACGCCCACCATCACAGCTTCCAGCTTTTGGCGTTGCGCCTTGATCTGCTCAGGTGAAGCCAGTTTGGCGCCGGACTTGAGCGCCAAACACTCCGTCGAATCCGTGTAGCCCAACGAGCGCAAGGCATCGTCCGGTGACTGCTCGAATTTCGCACGAAAGTCGTGGTCGTTTTCCAACTTGTCAAGCAAAGCCTTGGCGACCTTCGGGTTGAGTCCTGCGGGTGGCGTCTTGTGTCCATTTGTCACGTTGCATTCCCCTGTTTGAATGGTGAGTAGACAATACCATCGGCAACACATGTTCGTTTTGGAGGATGCATGCAGGTTCGACGTTGCGCGGTGGCATGGCTGGAACCGCGGGAAGTGGCCCATTTCGAGATGGATGATCTGCTTGCGGGTGGCACCGGCGTGGTCAGTCGCATGGCATGGTTTGCCTATGCGCCGCATTTGCCAGCGGTCGTTGAAATCGACGCGGCGCATGCGCCTGTGCTGGGAGCACTTGGCCCGGTCGACTGGATCGATCGTGGCGAACTGGATGCAACATTCGGCAGCGAGGCCGTGGACACACTGCTTGCATCCGGCTTGCTGCTCGCGAAGCCCGACGATGACAGCGCGCTGGCTGACGATGCATTTCGTGAGGCTGGGTGGCATCCATCATCGGCTGTCGCGCACGTGGCCGCACGTTGGGAGGGCGTCGACGGCCCACAAGGCATGGCCGATACCGACACCGATACCAACGCAGGCCTGTTGCGCCAGCACGGCACACCGCCGTCGCATGTGCGGGAAGGATCGCCAGACGACAAGTGCGTCGCCTTGCCGCGCATCGATCGCGATGACTTCGATGGGTTCCTCGATACCCGCGCTACCTGCCGCAACTACGACCTTGAGGTGCAAGTCCCGCTGGCGACGTTCTCGCAACTCATGTCGCGCGTATTCGGTGCCCGCGGCACGGGCCACCCGGCCGATGGCTTCGATGTATTCAAACGCACCAGTCCGTCGGGCGGCGCGCTGCATCCGACCGAATGCTGGCTGATCGTGCAACGGGTGGAAGGCATCGCCCCCGGGCTGTATCGCTATCGCATCGACAACCATGCGCTGGAACCGGTCACGCCGGGCATCGCGCCGCCGCAACCGGGGGATGTCGGCACGCAGCCATTGGGCGATGCCGAGCCGCGTGTTTGGACGACGGAAGAACTACGTGCGTTCGCGCGAATCTCGGTGGCCGGGCAGGAGTTCTTCGCCGATGCGCCGGTGCTGTGCGCGCTTGCGCCGCGTTTCCATCGCAATTTCTGGAAATACCGCAACCACTCCAAGGCGTATCGGGTCACTGTGCTGGACGCCGGCCATCTGTCGCAGACCCTGCAGTTGTGTGCGACCCAAGCCGGGTTGGGGCCGTTCGTGACTGGCGCCATCAACGAAATCGACATCGAGCGCGCCTACGGCCTCACCGGCTATCTGGAAAGCCCGATGGTGGTGTGCGGCTTTGGCCCGCGCGCGGCGACGTTGGTCACGTCCGAGTTCGATCCGAACCGACGCATCTGGCCACGTGATTGAACGCAGCTGAGGCATCGGACAGGTTGAACTGGAGCGCGGGCGCAACTCACGCTGCTGCGCGCGGCAGGCTGCGTTCGAGCCGCCGGTAACCAATCGCTTCGGTCAGATGCTGGGTGCGAATGACATCGCTGCCGGCGAGATCGGCAATCGTGCGTGCGACACGCAGGATCCGGTGCAGTGAGCGTGCCGACAGTTGCAGGCTATCCACGGCGCGCTCGAGCAATGCGGTATCGCCCGATGTCAGCACGCAGTATTCATTCGTCTGCGTCTGATCCATGCGCGCGTTGGTGGCGCCGCGCGCGTCCTGTACCGCGCGCGCGCGGATGACGCGTTCGCGCACCAGTGCACTGCTTTCGCTGGGGATCGCATCGCTGCGCAGCAGGCTTGGAGGCAGGCGTGGGACCTCCACGTGCAGGTCGATGCGCTCAAGTAACGGCCCGGAAATGCGCGCACGGTAGCGGCGGATCATCTCGTCGTTGCACAGGCAGCGTCCGGAGGGATCACCGGCCCAACCACACGGGCAGGGATTCATCGCCGCGACCAGCTGGAAGCGCGCCGGGAATTCGCATTGGCGCGCCGCGCGCGAGATGGTGACGCTGCCTGATTCCAGCGGCTCGCGCAGCACCTCCAGTGCGTGCCGGCTCCATTCTGGCAATTCGTCAAGGAACAGCACGCCGTGA
>JBKJOY010000177.1:0-4251 GCA_046595415.1 Thermomonas sp. | reverse complement strand
GGTCGTCTGTCGAACACACCTATCCCACGTGACACCGGTGATTTCCGCTTGTTGTCGCCGCGTGCGTTGGCGGCGCTTCGACAGTTGCGCGAACGTCATCGCTTCATGAAAGGGCTGTTTGGCTGGATCGGCTTCAACCAGATCGCGATCCCATACCAGCGCGCGTCGCGGATTGCGGGAAGCAGCAAGTTCAGTGCATGGAAATTGTGGAATTTTGCGCTGGAAGGTATCACCAGCTTCAGTACCGCACCTCTGCGGGTCGCGACCTACGTCGGCATCGCCAGCGCCATGGTGGCATTCGTCTATGGCGTATGGATCGTGGCCAAGGCGATGTTGTGGGGCGATGCAGTGGCGGGTTGGCCGACCATGATGTCGGTGATCCTGTTCCTGGGCGGCGTGCAATTGGTGGCGCTTGGCCTGATCGGCGAATACCTCGGTCGCCTGTACGAAGAGTCCAAACAGCGGCCGTTGTACCTGGTGGACCGCTGGCAGCCCGCCGGCGGGGTAGACTCGGACTCATCCTCCATCCTGCAAGGAGCGAGCCATGCGCACGGTGCGGCAACTGCTGGAAATCAAATCGCCTGAGGTTCATTCGATCGGGCCGGATGCCCCGGTGATCGATGCCATCCGCTTGATGGCCGAGCGCCGCATTGGCGCCTTACTGGTCATGGATGGTCCGCGTCTTGCTGGCATCCTGTCCGAACGGGATTACGCGCGCAAAGTCGTCTTGCAGGGACGCTCATCCAAGGACACCCCGGTCCGCGACATCATGACCACCCAGGTGGTGAGCGTCGGCCCACATGACACCGCGGATCAGTGCATGCAGCTGATGACCGATAGCCGCATCCGGCACTTGCCCGTGCTCGACAACCAGCAAGTGGTTGGCGTCATCTCGATCGGGGACCTGGTCAAGGCGGTGATTGAAGCGCAGCGGCAGGAGTTGGACCACCTGCAACGCTATATCGCGTCCTGACCAGTGAGCGGCGGGTTCAACCCCCTACCGGCGTGCAATATTTCGCGTCCTTGGCCTTGCCGAGATCAGTCGTGGCGGCCAACCCCGCGACCGGTGCTGCAATGCTGGCCAGGACCGCGGCGGTGGCGGCGCGCAAGCCGATGCGCACGTAGTCGGGACGCACGTTTGGGTTCTTGAAAGTGCCGCGCACGTAGAACGGCGAGCGCAGTGAGAGCGGGCTGAATTTCTTGTTGTGGGCCTTGAAGGTGAGGTCCAGGCGCTCGTCATCCAGGTCGATCACGCCCTGGCCATTGAGACGCAATTCGCTGGTATCAAACACCAGTGCATTCGGGCTCATGACCCCATCTTTCACGGCGAAGTCGCCGTAGGCGCAGCGGATCGGAATCTGCTGGTCGTGGGTAAGCTTGATCTTGAGGATGCCCGCCAGGTCCATCGAGGCGAATTCCATCAGCAGTTTGCTGACCTGTCCGCTGCCCATGCCGGCTTCAGCATCGCCGTTGGCATTGGCCGCCATCGCCGCAATCGAGTTGCCTTGGGTGATGACCGCCACATCCGCGCGCACCTTGCCGACGGCGGTCTTGCCCAGGTCGGCCTTGGGCATCAGCTTGCCCAAGGTCATGCCGCGCGCGCTGATCTTGGCCTGGGTGCGGATCGTGCGTTCGCGCGCATCCATACGGATGGTCGAGTGGATGTTGCCGTCGGCCACGCCGAAGTCGAGTGGATCCAGCCGAAGCACGCCATTGTCGATGAACAGGTGGGCATCCATGTCATCCATCGGCAGGGTGATGGTGTCGATCCTGGCTGCTTTCAGGCGTACATCGGCGTCCATCGCGCGCAGCTTGTCCAGCTTGTAGGGGTCCGATGGCAAGAGCCGGGGGCTCGCCTCCTCACTGGCTGCCTTCGTCGCTAGGGCGGGATTGCTGGCTTCGCCGCGGCCTGCTTGCGGCGCTTTTCCAATAAATCCAGCGAGGTCATCGAAGTCAAGCCGGCGCGATGTCAGGTTGGCCTTGAACAACGGACGCTTGCCGCCCACAGTGACCGCGACGTCGCCCCGGAGGTCACTGTCCCCGACTTTGCCGGTGAATTTGTCGTAGTGCCACGTGCTGCGTTTGGAATCCAGGATGTCGCGGGTCAGCCGTCCATCCAGCGCGTATGGCGGGGTGTCCGGGGCGGCCACGCCGAGTAACGGATACAGGTCGGCCAGGTTCTTGCCCGACAACGCCAGCTTCAGGTCGAGATCCCGGAAGCGCAGTGGATCGAGCAGTACGCCGCGCGCATGTGCGCGGGTAGCGCCTGCGCTGGCCTTGAGGTCGATCCGATACGGTCGATCACTGTCGCGAAGCTCCAGCGGCGATTCGGCCGAACCCGCCACCTTGAATGCATTGCCGTTCCACCGGCCACCGCCATCGACCAGGATCGCGGGCTCGGCATCGCCCTCCCGCCGCGCTTTGCTACCCAGCGAGACGTTGATGTCGGTCTTGCGCGCGGGTTCGAAGTACGTGAGCAGGCCTTGATCAATGCGGACATTGCGGAACTCTGGAAGCTCGCTGTCGCCACTTTTGAAGACCCAATTGCCTTGCTGCTTGCGGTCCCGTTGCAGATGCAAGACCGGTTGATCCAGCGCAATGCGCGGAATCTGCAGGTTGCCGCTCAGCAAGGGCCAGAAGCGCAGGTCGAATTCCAGCCGCTTGGCGCGCGCCATCTCCGGCTCCCGGGCCCACGGTGCGTTCGCGAAGCGCAGGCCGTCGGCGGTGATCGTGAGCGTGCGGCCAAGGTCGACATCGAAATCGCCGTCGATGTGGAACTCGCGCCCGGTCTGGGTGGTGACGCGGCGCTCGATGGGCCGTTTGAACCAGTTCCAGTCCCACAACACGATGAGGACAATGAGCGCCAGCGCAAGCACGCCGAACAACGTGCGGAACGGATGGCGGGCAACGGCGGCGAGTGGCGAGCGGGAAGTCGTGTCAGGCATGTCTTGACTGTCCGCATTCATGGGTAAAACCTGAGTGAATGCAGGGCAGCGCGTTCAGTGGGGATGCATGATCTGGGCAAACACGGCGATGTAATGGCAGACGCTGCCGGCAAGCACGAACATGTGCCAGACCGCATGGGAATAGCGCATGGCAGGCCGGTGATAGAAGATCGTGCCAAGTGTGTAGAACACGCCACCACCGATCAGCCAAAACAGGGTCCACGCATCGAGTGCCGCGAACATTGGCTTGGCGGCGACCAGGATCAGCCATCCCATTGCGATATAGATCAACGTGGACAGTTTTTTGAAACGTCCCGTGTAGAACAGCTTGAATACGACGCCAGCAAGCGCCAGCGCCCAGATGATGGCGAACATCCACCAACCCACTGGACCGCGCAGCCCGATCAAGGTGAATGGCGTGTAGGTGCCGGCGATCAGCACATAGATCGCGCAGTGATCGAAGACCTTGAGGCGACCTTTGGCGACCGGGTCGTGGATCGCGTGATACAGCGTGGAGGCGACGTAGAGCAGCAGCAGGGCGATACCGAACACGATCGACGCTGCAAGTTGCCAGCCGTCGCCATTGCGTGCCGCAAGCGTGATCAATACCGCCCCGCCGGCCAATGCGGCGGTCGCGCCCAAACCATGGGTCAGGGCGCTGGCCAGCTCCTCTCTGATATGTCCTTCGCGAAGATGATGCTGTTGCATTTGCCTGGAGTGATTACGCAGACGACGGTCCGCTACTGACATGACAATGGGGCCTGCTCAACGACTCTGCAATCTAGTTGGGCGCGGCCTTCGCAGCGGCATCAGCACTGTTGCCTTCGATACCTTTCAGGAAGTGGATCAGGCCGTCCATGTAAACCTGCTGATCGTCATACAGCGCCATGTGGCCACCATTGGGTGCCAGCAGGAACTGGCCGTTCGGGAGCAGCGTCGACATCTTCTCCATGAACTTCGGATCCATGGTGTCGTGGCCTGCACCGATCACCAGGGTCGGGACGGTGATGTCCTTCAGGTCATTCGTGCGATCCCAGTTGACCAGGATGCCACTGGCGCCCATTTCACTGGGCCCCTGCATCGGTACATAGACCTTCTTGTTGAGCTTCGCGAACGTGCGCAAGACCGGATCCGGCCACTGCGCTGCCGGCATGCGCAGGATGTGCTCCTCGTAGAACGGCATCAGCAGCGCTTCGTAGCGCGGGTCGTCGTATTTCTTCGCTGCTTCGAGGGCCAGGATCTCCTTCAACGCCTTCTGATCCATCTTCGGCATCAACACGTCATGTGCGTAGGCGTTGTAGGCGGG
>JBKJOY010000290.1:0-5076 GCA_046595415.1 Thermomonas sp. | reverse complement strand
GATCGCTGCGGGTCAGCAATTGCGCGCTGGCCAGTGTGTTGTAGAGGAAGTGCGGCTCCACCTGCGCATGCAGCCGGCTGAGCTTGGCGACGGTAAGTTCCTTTTCGTTCGCGGTCTGCACGGCGCTGGCTTGTTCACCGCGGCGGCGTTCCGCGACGCGGCGGGTGATGGCGCGGGTAATCGCTTCGGCGTTCTCGTAATTGGTGCCGTCATCCACCAGGAACCAATCGCTCCACGCGGGGTTTTCCGGTTCGCAGATCAGCAGCACGCTGCCGCTGTCGTGGCTGGGGGTGACCGTTGCCAGGATCTGGTTGCGGGTCACGCCAAACCACAGCAACGGGTTGTAGCGCCGCAGCGGCGGTTCGCCGTAACTGCGCGGGCGGCTGAGCTTGGCCCGGATCTGCAGGCTGTCGCGGGTGCTTTCGACCTGTTCGATGCGCGGCAATTCGCGGATCGCGGCATCCAGCAGGTCGAAGGAATCGCCGGCCTCGAACGGGATCTCGATCTGCCGACGCTGGCGGTTGCCAAGCGTGCTGCTATCGACGTGTCCGGCGATCAACCGCACCCGGTTGAGATGCGAGAACGCGCCGGTGATCACCAAGGCCATCGTGGCCATGCCAGCCAGCAGTATGGGTGTATCGAAGCGGCCAATCAGTGGAATGCCCGAATACAGCACCGCAACCAGCAGGACGAGCAAGCCCCAGGCTATGGTGATGCGCAGGACGAAGAACGCACTTTTGATCATGTTGCCTGCTCGTGTACGACTGGATTGCTGGCGAGGATAGCGGCGCATGCATGGCGTGGATTACGCACTGCGACGGAACCCGGCATGACGCGATGGAACCCTTCAAACCGCGACCGCGCGGCTGGTCGAAGGGACTTGGACGGCATCACGCACGGGATTGCGCACCTCCAAGGCTGCGCTGGATGTCTTCCAGCGACCGTCCGCGGGTCTCCGGGCCATTCCGGGCCAGCAGCAGGATCGACGCCAGCAGCGGAACTGCGAGGGCAATCGCGGACAACGCCAGATGTTCGAACAAGCCCGATACCCCAAGCGCTGCGCCGAGGATGCCGCCGAACTTGCTGCCGGCTGCTATCGCGCCCGCGCCGGTGCCGCGCGACTGCACCGGATAGATTTCCGTCGCGTAGGGAATCAGCATCGCGATCACACTGCTGCTGCTCACCAGCAACGCCGCGCTGGCCACTGTCGTGGCCACGATCGAGTGCATTCCCAACCATGCGATGAACGCGAATGCCAGCAATGCGATAGCTGTGAGGCCGATGGACAGCAGCAAGCTGCGAATGGTGCTCCAACGGTGATAGAGCCAGATCACCGGCAGCATGCAGGGCAGGGCGATCAGCGCAGAGCGTGCCAACAGGGCGCTGGTCGCATCCTTGGGGACGCCCATCGCGGCCAGATTGAGCGGCAGCCACAAGATGAAGCCGAAACTCACGAGCCCCCACGCGATACCGCAGACCAGCAGCCCACCCGTGATGCGGCCATGGGGCCCGCGCAACTGGCTGCTGAGGCTGGCGACCGGATGCTGTTCGTCGATCTCGGGGGGCGGCGGGTGGCTGGGGTCGTCTCGTTCAAGCGCGTCACCCGCGAAGCGCTGCAGCACTGCGCGTGCTTGCCCATGCATGCCGTGGTGGGCGAGGAAGCGTGGCGATTCCGGGATCCAACGATTGAGCAAGATGATCAACGCGCCCGTGGGCAGGCCGAGCAGCCACAGGATCCGCCAGCTGAACATCGGTTCCAGCACCGCGGCGGCACTCGAGGCCAGCAAGTAACCGCCCGACGTGCCGATGCCGCCCAGCATCACCAGCAGCCAGCCGCGGTGTGCAGCAGGAACTGCTTCCGCCATCAAGGTGAAGGCAATCGGCAACAAGCCGCCCGCCGAGGCGCCCATCAGGAAACACATCGCAAGGTTCCAACCGAAGCTGGGCATTGCTCCGCAGATCGCGGTGGCCATGAACATGAGCGCTGACAGCAGGATGGCCGAACGCCGGCCGAAGACATCGGCCAAGCGACCCCACACGATGGAACCCACGGTGGTGCCGGTCAGTGCGATCAACGGTAACCAGCCCGCGGTTGCATGGTCGATGCGGTATTCGCGGCCCATGCCGGGCAGCACGAAGCCAAGCGTCGCTGGTTTCATGACGTCGATCGCCAGTGCGACCACCAGTACCGCCACCAAGGTCCAGTGCGCACGATTCAGCGGCACGCCATCGGCGACATGGAACACGAACGCATGTCCATCAGCCGCGGACGCGCGTCCCGGCCCGGTGCGGCGCGGCATCAGGCTCCAGCCTGCCAGGACCAGGCCAAGCGGGATGACTGCCATCCCAACCCACATACCGGTACTCATCGGCATGCCGACCATTTGCCAGTGCGTGTACCGGCCCATCCAGAACATCGGTGCATGCGCGAGAACGCCGGCCAACACCAGCAGGCACCCAAGCGTGAACGCCGATGAGTGCTGCGGTCCGATGCCTTGTCGTCCCATGCCGATGTTGTCCTTGCGCGTAAACGAAAGCCGCCATTCTGGCGGCTTTCGGCAATGGTGACGCGGATCTGGCGCCGCCCGTGGCGCCCAGCGTCAACGTGAGGCGGTGTCCAGTTCTCGACGTAGCCAGGAATCGACCATCGTCTTCTCGTAGCGGAGCGGATCGTTGCTGTTGATCGCGTTCGAATTGAGCAAGAAGGCCGGGTCGGTGATCTTGCGTTCGCCTTCGGCCAACACGGCACCATTGGCATCGGTGCGACGGAATTGCACGGTCATGCGCGGCGGGAACACATCCCGGACGATGCGTGCATCCTGGAGGTTCGGCCCATGCCAGGGTTCGAACTGGCCGGCGCGATCGATATCAACGATGGTGAGGTCGAGGTGTTCGCCAGGCGCCAGCCGTTGCTGTGCACGCTTGCGCATGTATTGCGCCAGGTCCTGCAGCCAATTGCCTTCCGCCGCGGCCCGCCGGTTGTTGCTGATGCGCAGTTCGGTGAACGTGGCAGGATCACTCCAACCCACACTGACCGGCCCGGATTCGGGCAAGGATCGTGGTGCATCGGCGGCCAGCATGCCAGTGGCGCCAGTAGATGCGCAGCCAGCCAACGCCACCAGGAGGCCAAGGTACACACTTGGACGGATACTCATCGCAGGCTCCTTCGGACGGGGTGACCGCAGTGTGCGCCGGCAACGGTGTGCCCGGCGACCACCGACCCTGGATCAGTCAGCCTGCGTTTCGGCTTCGTCGCCGTCGTCCAGGAACCAGGCCTCGACCCTGCCCTGCATTTTCATCGTCATCGGTTGTCCTCGACGGTTCAGCGACCGGCCGACCGGCATGCGTATCCAGCCTTCGCTGATGCAGTATTCGTCCACGTTGTGGCGTTCCACGCCGTTGAAGCGAATCCCGATGCCGCGCTCCAGCACGGACGGATCATGGAATTTGCTGCGTGGATCGTTCGACATGTGGTCGGGCGGGCTGCTCTTGTCTGGGCTGGTCTGGTCGGTGTCGGACATCGGAATGCTGCCGGGTTTTGGAACCGACAGCATACCGGGATGCGCTTTTTCAATCAGCCGTGCGTGATCAACCCAGCTTGCGCGACAGCGCGTAAAAGCCGAGGTTGCCCAAGCCCAATGCGCCGACCAGCACCGCGATCACGCCAGGGTTGATGTCGGCCCAGCCGGTGGCCTGGACGATGCCGAAGCCGATGGCCAACGCGACCATGGTGATGCCCCAGCGCAGCGAGGACAGGCGGCGGTTGGTTTCATCACTGGCCATGATCGACTGCACAAGTTCCGCGGACCCATTGCTGCTGACCAGTTGCTTGCGAACGCGTGCATCCACGACGGCCTTGATGGCATAGGTGATGCAGATGAACAGGGCGATTGGGACAAAAATTGCAATATCCATGAGGTGCTCCAGAGTCGTTTCGGCTGCCGGATTGGTGGCCGTTCGGACAAAGAGATACGGCTGCAGTGCTGCGGGTTGCAGCCGGCCTGAAAAAAAATGTTGCGGGCGCTTGCAACCGATCCCGTCCTGGGCGTATCTGATGTCGGATGGAGGCCAATCCCGACCTGGACCGTGCGCTCGTCGAAGCCGTGCTCGCCAATCGCGCGGGTGCGTTCGAACAACTCGTGCGCGACTACCAGGGTCTGTGCTGGCACGTGATCCAGCGCATGGTCCGGCATCCGGAAGACACCCGCGAGCTGTGCCAGGAAGCCTTCCTGCGCGTGCATCGCTACCTGCACCAGTACCGCTTTGACAGCCCGTTGAAGTCCTGGATCGGGCAGGTCGCCTATTCAGTGGCGCGTCGCCACCTGGAGCGCAAGCGCATCCCGCTGGCGGAGGTTGCCGATCATGCCGATGGCATGTCCTTGCTCGACAACATCGGTGACGGCCATGACCTGCAGGCTGCGCACGCGCAGGGCGAAGACGAGCGTGAACTGCATGCGGCGATCGAAGCACTGCCACCGCAGCAACGCGTGGTGCTGACCCTGTATCACCTGGAAGAACTGTCGATCGCCGAGATCGCCACAATCACCGGGATGGCTGAAGGCACCATCAAAAGCCACCTGTTTCGCAGCCGCAAACATCTGCGCGAGATTCTCAGCCCGCGCATCGGAGTCGCCGCATGAACATCCCCAACCAGCCAACTGATTACAACGAGGCCGAATGGCAAGCGCAGGAACGTGCGCGCCTGGCGTTCCGCGATGGTGCTGTCGAGCTCGATGACCGGGACCTGCGCGTCTCACGGGCATTGCGGCAAGCGCCACGGGTGGACCTTCCGCTCGATTTCGCCGCGCGCGTGGCGGGTCTGGCCCGCGTGCAGGTCGCGACCGACCTGCGATTCGAACAACGCTTGTTGCGCGTCCTGACGGTCGCATTCGGCGTGTCGGCGGTCGCCACCGTGGCGTGGTTCGGGCGTAGCTGGCCCGCGGACTTCGCCGCGGCCCTGCCGGGTGGCAGCAACGCGGTCGGCTGGAGCGTGACCGTTGCTGCCTGCGCGCTTTGTAACTGGGGTCTTGGCTGGTTGCGACGCGGGCAATCCGGCGACTTGTCCGCTCATCGCTG
>JBKJOY010000270.1:0-16176 GCA_046595415.1 Thermomonas sp. | reverse complement strand
CCTCATAGGCTGGGGTTTTGTCTTTGCGGGCGAACCACGCGACCCGCAACAGGTCATAGCTATCCCATCTTGGGGATCGCCAGGGTCTCTAAAGGCTGGGGTTTTGTCTCGGCGGGCGCCGGCCAAAGGTGAGTTGCTTGCGGGTGATCCTGCGCGCATCAGTTCGGAAAACCCCAGGCCTCAGGGCTTGGGATGTTGGCGCAGTCAGAAGGGAGTGGATTGGACCGCTCACTGAATCTCCGCTGTGGTTGCGAAATCCATCGTTTGACTAATAGCCATAGGCAGTTGCATTCTCGACCTCGTTGCCGGGAGGTTCTCGCTATCGTTTTAGCGAGACCATCTTTTCCACCATCCAGACCCTCGAAGGCCGCCACATGAGCATTCAGCCAGGCAAGTGCGTTCTGCAGACGATGATTGCGATGCTGCTACTTGTTGGCGTTGGTACCCAAGCCAGTGGGATCAATGGCATCAATGGTGGAATGCCCAACAGGATCTCGATGAACGTCACCGTGGCCAAGCAGACGCAAGGCGCCACGTTCGGGGAGAAGGTCAATGCTGGACTACACGCGGCGGGCGGCGCCATTGCGAACGGTGCTTCCATGATCGTGATTGAGTGCGGCCAAGCGGCATGTGCAACGGTATTTCCGGACGGCACTGGCTATCGGTCGGATTTCGAGGCGATGAGCGTGACGCCACTGGCATCCCAACATGTGGCACAAGTACGCAAGGCGTCTGCCGGGTCCTCCCTTCTGGGTGGAGCCTTGCCAGGGGGCGCCATCATTTCGGCGGCTGTTTCGTCGGTAGGCAACCTGGCCGGTGGAAGTGGAGGTGGCGCAGCAGCCGCGAGCTACGCCAAGACCGTGCGACTGGCGGATGGCACCGCACTTGCGAGTCGTAGCGACAAGCCGGGCACAATCGATGTGCTCGATCCGCTTCTGGATGGCGAGTACGAGCTGACCGTGGTTGTCGAAAAGGCAACCAGCGGCCTCAAAGACACGCTCAAGACGCAGGTGCGGACGTCAACACCGCAACAGGTGCGGATCGTGATCGGCTTCAGCGTGGATGCGGGCGTACTGAAGACCAAACACGACACCGTCAAGAATTCGGTCGGAAATATTCGCTGAGTCCTGCTGCAGGCTGGAAGCGGAACGCTAGAACACCAGCGGCGGCTGTCCACCGACGATCACGATGTCGGCCGGCCGGCGTGCGAACAGGCCCACACTGACCACCCCCGGGATCTGGTTCACCTCGCGCTCCAACACCAGCGGATCGGTGATGCGCAGGTTGTGCACGTCCAGGATCACGTTGCCGTTGTCTGTGACCACACCGTCGCGCCACACCGGCTGTCCACCGGTCAGTCGCAGGATTTCGCGGGCTACCAAGCTGCGTGCCATCGGAAT
Organism: Thermomonas sp.; assembly: GCA_046595415.1. Taxonomy (GTDB): domain Bacteria; phylum Pseudomonadota; class Gammaproteobacteria; order Xanthomonadales; family Xanthomonadaceae; genus Thermomonas. The sequence goes on along the minus strand of JBKJOY010000270.1, from coordinate 14,776 downwards.
CACTTCGACTGGCAGCGGGAACTTGCCCAGCACGTCCACGCGCTTGCTTGGATCGATGATGCAGACGAAGCGATCACTTGCCTCGGCGATGATCTTCTCGCGGGTCAATGCCGCGCCGCCGCCCTTTATCAGGCATTTGCGAGGATCGCATTCGTCCGCGCCATCGATGTACAACGACAACCTGCCGGCGCTGTTGAGATCGAGTACTTCGATCCCATGCGCCTTCAGCCGCGCACTGCTTTGATCGGAACTGGAGACGGCGCCGGCGATGCGATCCTTCCAGGCCGCTAACGCATCGATGAAATAGGCCACGGTCGAGCCCGTGCCGACGCCAACGATCATGCCGTCCTCGACATAGTCGAGGGCCTTCTCGGCAGCAAGTTTTTTGGCTTCAGTCATGGTGAATTCCAATGGTTCATTCGAGAGACAGCAGCAACTTCCACTGCGTCGGGGTCACGGGCAGCACGGACAGTCGTGAGCCACGCTGGATCAAGGCGAAGCCATCTCCGAGCGCATCGGCATGTAGCTTGATTTCATCGAGCGCGATGGTCCGCTTGAGCCTGCGCTCATACGCCACGTCGACCAGTGACCAGCGGGGTTCGTCCGGCGTGCTCTTGGCATCGTAATAGTGCGACTTTTGCTCGAATTGGCTCGGGTCCGGATAGGCATCACTGGCGACGTTGGCAATCCCGACGATACCCGGCACCTTGCAATTGGAATGATAGAAGAGCACGCCATCGCCTGGTCGCATCTGTCGCATGAAATTGCGCGCCTGATAATTGCGCACACCATTCCAAGGCTCTGTACCCACGTGCTTGAGGTCATCGATCGAAAATCCGTCGGGCTCCGATTTCATCAGCCAGAAATGACGCGTCTTCCTTTTTGCGGTGGCGGTCATACGTCCAAGCTCATTCGATGGGCTCCGCAATGTGGGTCGCATCCTCGCAGCACACCGCATCCAGGGTCACATCCCATTGCTCGGGTTGTACGTGTTCGAGCTGCTGGGTCGAGAATGCGGCGCCCACCAACCAAGGCGGCGCGTGCTGCGATTGACGAAATGCGAAGCTGCGATCGTACCAGCCACCACCCATCCCGAGCCGGTTGCAGCGGGCATCGAACCCGACCAATGGCAACACCACCAGCGCCATTTGTTCGGGCTGAAGCCAGTGTTCGGCGGATATGTCGGGCTCCGGAATGCCATAACGATTCGTGACCAATGCGCCGCCCGGCTTCCATGCCGCAAAGCGCAGGCGGCCATCTCCATGCAGTACTGGCAGGCAATAAGAAAGCGTCGAAGGCAAGCGGAGTTGCCACGCATGCAGGCCGATTTCGCCATCCATCGCCCAATAACCGGCGACATGGCCGCGTGTCGGCATGAACGGCAACGCCAGCAGGCGTTTCGCAAGCAATTCGGCTGCGGCGATGCGGACGGAGGGTGGCAGTGCGCGCCTGCGTCCACGCACGGCCGTACGCATTGCACGGCGGTCGGTTTCTGGATTCACGAGCGGCGTGCAGCTGTCAAAAGAAGTGTCTCCGCCATGGCGATGCATGCGAAACGACCTTGAACCCAGGGTTCAAGTGGGAACGCGTGGGGGCCTTTGGGCTTCCCGCTCAAGGCGGACATGCACACCTGGCCTCCAATGCGTCCCCGTGGTCGTAATTAAGGGACAAGGCGAATGTTTGCACACGCCGTCGCACACAGCAGAGGACGCCGTGAGTATAGCGTGGGTGTGCGTGAAGAGACGGCCGTTTGTCGGTCGCGATGGGTGGCAGGCGGGACTGGTTCAGGGCACCGGTGGCAGGAGTGCGTCGAGCTTCGCATTTGCCTGATCAAGCAGGCTGAAAGCAACGCCATCGTGACTGCCTGAATCCTCGCGCATCTGCTGCAACTCATGTGCGAGATTCAATGCTGTCAGGACCGCTATGCGATCAGGCGAGACCATCTTGTTGGTCCCACGCAGTTCACGCATGCGCATATCCAGCAGGCGGGCGGCCGCAGTCAGACTGGCACGTTCGGTGTCGCTGACGCCGACTGTGTATTCACGATCCAGTATGCGGATGGTGACGGGTTCGCTCTTGCCCGGCTCGCTGATGCTCACGTATGTTGCTCCAGCGACTTGAGGCGGCTGATCATGGCTTCGACCCGGGTGCGAGCCTGCTCTTGCTTGGCCAGCAATTGGGAGCGTTCGCTCGCCATTTGTTCGTACTGCTGGCGCAGGCTGCGGTTCTCTTCCTGGCTGCGTTGCAATTGCATGGCCAGCGCATCGATGCGCGAAAGCAGTTGCCGCAGCTCGCTGATCAGGTCGCGCTTGTCCATCCGTGCACGATAGGCAGCAGACCCCGCAGGGTCAAGGCGCGATGATTCCGGCGCCTGCGCCTGTCAACGCATGGCGGTTGGGCCAATCGCGCACGAACTGCAGGCAGGCGGAAGCTTCCATCGGTGCTGCCAGCCAATAGCCTTGCACAACATCGCAGTCTTGCTGGCGCAGGAACGCCAGTTGCTCGGCGGATTCCACGCCTTCAGCCACGACGTCCAAGCCCAGCGAATGGGCCATGGCGATGACGGTCTTGGTGATGGCCGCGTCTTCGCTGTCGTTCGGGCCGCCGAGATCGTCGATGAACACCTTGTCCACTTTCAGGGTGGTGATGGGCAGTCGACGCAGATAGGCCAGCGAGGAGTAACCGGTGCCGAAGTCATCGACAGCGATAGAGACCCCGAGCTTGCGGAATGTCTGCAGGCGTTCCGATGCGAGTTCTGCATTGGCCATCAACACGCTTTCGGTGATTTCCAGCTCCAGATTGCGCGCATCCACGCCTGTTTCGTGCAGGATGCGCTCCACTGTTCGCGGCAAGTCGCTGCGCAACAATTGCACCGCGGACACGTTGACCGCCATCGACATTTCCTTGAAGCCCGCGCGGTGCCAGTCTGCAAGGATGGTGCAAGCCTCGCGCAGAACCCACTCACCGATGGCAACGATCATCCCGCTTTCTTCAGCCAATGGAATGAACTGGGCCGGCATGACTTCGCCAAACTCGACGCTATCCCAGCGCAGCAACGCTTCGACCCGGTGGATGCCGCCATCCTTGAGGGAAAGTTGCGGTTGATAGAGCAGCCGTAACTCGCCGCGTTCTTCCACCCGCCGTAATGCCGCCAGCAGGCCGGCGCGTCTCCGGGTGTGGCTGTCCATGGCTTCGGTGTAGCGCATGAACGTGTGCCGGCCGGCGGACTTGGCCTGGTACATCGCGGTGTCGGCGTGCTTGAGCAGGTCAGTCGGTACCTGCGCGTGTTCGGGATACAGGCTGATGCCGATAGATGGCGTGATCACGATTTCCTGGCGGTCATCCAGCAGCATGGGTTCATCGAAGGCATCGATGATGCGCTGCGCACACACATCCGCTTCGTCGCCATGCGCCAGGTCTTCCAGCAGCACGGTGAACTCGTCGCCGCCGATCCGGGCCACGGTATGCGAGGTGCCTGCAGCCTGCTGCAGGCGTTGCGCAGCGATCCTGAGGATGCGGTCACCGCTCGCGTGACCCAATGTGTCGTTGACGTCCTTGAAGCGGTCAAGGTCGAGGAACAACAAGGCCACGCATGTGCCGTGCCGGCGTGCGCGCACGATGGAGCGGGACAGGCGTTCGGCCAGCAAGGTGCGGTTCGGCAGGTTGGTGAGCGTGTCGTAGTTGGCCAGATAGCGCAGTTCCTGCTCGATCCGGCGACGGTCGGTGATGTCCGACGCCACCACCACGAACATCCGCCGTTGGGTCACCGGCTCCTGGATCGCGTTGACCTGCATGGCACACAGGTAGTCGTTGCCGTCCTTGCGCTTTTGCCACATCTCGCCGGTCCAATGGCCCTGTTGGGCGATCGCCGTGCGCGATTGTTCGTAAAAGGCGAGGTCATGCTGCTCGCTGTTGAGCATGCTGGCGTCCCTGCCGATCACGTCTGCCTGCTGGTAGCCGCTGATCCGGGTGAAGGCGGGGTTGACCGTCACGAACTGGAAGGCATCGTCCACCACCACCACGGCTTCGGCCATGTCATGCATGACTTCGGCGGCGATGCGGCGCTCGCGTTCCTGCTCACGGCCAATCGTCACGTTGCGTGCCGTACCGGCGATGCGGGTGATCCTGCCGGCCTCATTTCGCGCCACGGCGCGGCCGCGGGCGCGCATCCACAGCCATTCGCCGTCATCGCTCTTGATGCGATGTTCGGACAGGAACATCGGAGCTTGGCCGCGCACGTATTGCTTCAGGCGCGCGGTGACCTGTTGCAGGTCATCGGGATGGATCTGGTGGTCGATATCCAGATTGATGCGCAGGTTCAAGTCGTCACTTCGGCCGGGTTCTATCTGGGTGCTTTCCAGTTCCTGCCGTTCCAGGTCGTACTGCCAGTACATTTCGTTCGAAGCCCACAGCGACAGGCGCAGGCGTTGTTCCCGCTCGCGCATCGCGCGCAGGTGCTCGCGTTGGTCCTGCTCGCGACGCCGGTGGCCCATCAGCAACATCGCCGCCAGCAGCAGTACCAGCAAGGCAGCGATCAAGGTCAGGGTCTGGGTGAGGGGCAATTGCAACTCAGACAACTTGGTCATCGGAAACATCAGCCCAACCCCTGCCAGCCCCGATTTGCGAGCGCAGGGAGGACCCGCCAGGTGACCAGCGTCAAGGGGTACGCGATGGGGCATCGGCCCAGTGTAGGCATGCAGACGGAGGCGTCACAACTACTGTTGCCTATCGCGAGGTCTTTGTCGTGTCATTGGCCACATATCCAGTTGTTACAATTGAGGTTCCTGTAAAGAGGGCAGCCACTTGAGCGAGAACGATCTGCCAAGTTGGGCCGATATCGACAGTGCCGCTGTGCGGATGTCTTTGGTCAGTACTCCCGCGGAGTTGCATGGCGCGCTATGTGGCTGGCTGTCGGCTGGGGGGGAAGACGTGCCCGCATGGCCGGCCCGGGTCATGGCTGATGACGCGTTGGCTGCACCGGTGAGTGGCGATCCGCTTGACCTCCTGCGCATCGCCAGCTTCGCGCAATTGGGTGATACCGATTTCGGTTTCCAGTTGTGATTGGCTGATGCGGACGTGCCCGTCACCGAACGTGCTGGTGCCATGTTCGATTGGTGCCGTTCGTTCCTGGGTGGATTCGGTCTGGCTGTTGGCGCCAAGAAGTTGTCCGAGGAAGGCGAAGAAGCGTTGGCTGACATCGCCAACCTCGCTGGGGCGCGGATCGACGAGGTGGATCCGGAGGGCGACGAGGAGTCGCTGGCTGAAATCGAGGAGTACCTGCGGATGGCCGTCCTGTTGTTGCATGCCGACTGCACGCTCGGCCCGCGCCACCGCCAACGCCTGCACTGATTGTGACGTTGGCCGAACGCCGCGTGCTGTCACGCCGCCGCCGACAGTTGATGCAGGCGGCCGGCGATGGCGCGATCCTGGTGTTGGGGGCCGCGCCCGAGCGCATCCGCAGCCGGGATACCTACCACCCATATCGGCAGGATTCCGATTTCTGGTATCTGTCCGGCTTCGCGGAACCCGATGCGGTACTGGTGCTGGTTCCGGGCCGCAAGCACGGAGAATCGATCCTTTTTTGCCGCGAACGCGATCCGGAGCGCGAAGCCTGGGATGGTCCGCAACTTGGACCCGAGGGTGCGGTGGACGTGCTGGGCTTCGATGACGCCTATCCGATCAGCGATATCGACGACATCCTGCCCGGCCTGCTGGAGGGGCGCGCGCGGGTGCATTACCACCTGGGCCGCGATGCGGAGTTCGACCTCAAGCTGATCGGTTGGCTCAACCGGGTGCGTGCGCAAGTGCGGCAGGGTGCGCAGCCGCCTTACGAATTCCTGGCGCTCGGCCACCTGCTGGACGAGATGCGCCTGTTCAAGTCCGCCGACGAACTCAAGCTGATGCAGCGCGCTGCCGATATCAGCGTGCTGGCGCATCGCGCCGCGATGCGCGCCGCGCGTGCGGGCATCCACGAATACGAGTTGCAGGCCGAGGTCGAGCGCGTGTTCCGCATGCACGATGCGCAACCGGCGTATTCCAGCATTGTCGGTACAGGTGCCAATGCCTGCGTGCTGCATTACCGCGACAACAACGCAAAATCCCGGGATGGCGATCTCGTGTTGATCGATGCCGGTGCGGAATATCGCAATTACGCCTCGGACATCACGCGCACATTCCCGGTCAATGGGGGATTCAGCAAGGAGCAGCGCGCCTTGCATGACATCGTGTGTGCGGCGCAGGCGGCCGCGTTGGCGCAGGCCCGGCCCGGTATTGCGTATGAAGCCGGGCATGCGGCTGCGGTGGAAACGCTGACCGATGGCTTGTTGTCGCTGGGCCTGTTGAAGGGAAGGCTCAAAGCGGCGGTCGCTGGTGGTGGTTACAAGCGCTTTTATCGCCACAAGACCGGGCACTGGCTCGGCCTGGATGTGCACGATGTCGGGGAATACCGCATCGATGGCCAATCACGCCTGCTTGAGCCGGGCATGGTGTTTACCATCGAACCCGGCCTGTACATCGCGCCCGACGACGCCAGTGTGGCGCCGAAATGGCGCGGTATCGGGATCCGGATCGAAGATGATGTGCTCATCACCGCTACGGGCAGCCGGGTGTTGACCGATGCGCTGGAGCGCAGCGCTGACCAAGTCGAGTCATTGATGGCGGCGGGTTGATCGCTGCCATCAATGGATTGGGTCAAGCGGCGAACGCTTCGCGGGTCAGGTTCAGCGGTTCGCCGTCCGAGCACGCCACTTCGTCTTCGATGCGGATGCCGCCGTAAGGCTTGAAGGCCTCCACGCGCGACCAGTCCACGCTGTCGCCCAGGCCCTTCTGCTTGAGTTCGTCGAGCAGCATGTCGATGAAATACAGCCCCGGTTCGATGGTCACCACCATGCCCGGTTGCAGCTCGCGGGTGAGGCGCAGGTAAGGATGCCCATCCGGTTTCGCAATCGTGCCGCCGCTGTCGCTGGCGGCGAAACCACCGACGTCGTGCACCTGCAGGCCGATGCCATGGCCGATGCCGTGCGGGAAGAATGCGCTGGAAACCCCGCTGGCCACCGCAGCCTCGGCCGACACCTTGATCAGGCCGAAGTCCTTGAGCACGCCGGCCAAAGCCAAATGAGCATCGAGGTGCAGTTGCTTGTAATCGAAGCCTGCGCGCACCGCAGCGCACATCTCCAGTTGTGATGCATCGACTGCCCGGATCATCGCGGCGAATTCGTCGTCGTGCGCCGAGTAAGTGCGGGTGATGTCGCAGGCGTAGCCGCCGAAACTGGCGCCGGCATCGATCAGGAAACTGCGGATCTGCTTTGGTGGCGCCCGGTCGCGATCGGTGTAGTGCAGCACCGCGCCGTGTTCATTGAGCGCGATGATGTTGCCATATGGCAAGTCGTTGGCGTCCTGGCCCGCGGCTTGGCAGTACGCCAAGTGGATGCCGAACTCACTTGAACCTGCGCGGAAGGCGCGCTCCGCCGCACGGTGCGCGCGCACACCGATGCGCTGTGCCTGGCGCATCATTTCGATTTCGTACGCGGTCTTGAAGGCGCGCTGGTAGTCCAGGTACGCCAGCACGGATGGTGGATTGTTCGGGATGCAATGGCCGGCTGCACTTTGTGCTTCTCCCAGAATCGCGCATCGCGTCGCGTCCCTGGGCAGGTGCCGCAACGCCTCGTCCGGCGTGCGGATGATGATGATGTCGAAATGCTCGACCCAATAGCCGCTGGGTGCTTCTGGCACCACATGCCAGTAATCGTGGGGTTGCATGAACAGCAGCCTGGGGCGCTGGCCCGGGGTGACCACCAGCCAACTGCCGGGTGCACGGGTGACCGGCAGCCATGCCTTGAACTGCGGGTTCACCGCATAGGGGTAATCGCGGTCATCGAACATCTGGTAAAGCAGGGTGCCGCTTGGGATGAGCAGGTGGTCAAAGCCGCCACGTTGCAACGCCACCGCAGTCCGAGACTGCAGCTCATCCAGGTGTTGTGCGTACAGGCTCGCGAGTGCCGGCGTATCCATCGATCATTCCTCGTGAAGCGAAGGCTCGATTTTGACGGATTCCAGTGGATCCCGCAGTGATGGCCTGTCCGATGGCTTGTGCTATGGATTGGGCTGGCACCACGTGCGCAGGCGACGCGTGGTGTCGGGGTCCACACCAAGGAAACGCACGCCAGCCCAGGATTGACCCGGCGCACTGGCCCTATCCAGCCATAGGACATGTGCGCCGACTTCGATGGCTTCATCCCCGCTGTCGGGTAGCACGAACCGGCATTGGTACAAGGCGTCTTCAGTCAGGGGCACGCTGGCGATCAGCAGCATGCCGCCTACCGACAGGTTGCCCAGGTGGCCCATGGTTGCCCCGGTCATGGTGTCGATGACATCGATCATCCCGGCGACATCACGCCGATGCATGCGGCGGGATTCCCTACTCATGACCGCGCCCCCTTGGCGCTTGCATCGTCCGCGATGCGGGCCAACCTCGCGAAGATGGTTTGCCAGGCCGCTTCGGCCGGATGCTTGTCGACTTCAACCACCTGCAACTGGCCAACGGCCAATCGGCGTGCCAGCGAGTCCAGCGAGTCCAGGTCATCGTTGGCAACGCGCAGGCCACGACGGTTCAGGATCAGCGCGTGTCCGCTGCGTTGGCTGACCCACGCCAAGCGGCGGCGGATCGTACGTTCTTCGGCAGGATTTGTGATGTCCAGCCAACAGGCTGACGTCAGGCTGGCCAGCATTGCGTAGGCTTCGTCTTCCCACTTCGTGCGCGGACTGGCGACTGCTTTGAGCGGCGTTTCGGCCCCACCCAGGCGCGCGCGCGCCTTGAGTTGCAGGATGACTTCGGTGCGGGATGCCAAATCATCTTCATCGACACGTCCGTTCGCCAACTGGTAGGCGATGGCATAGGCGTCCTCGGCGTGGTAGCCCACTTGGCCGAGCAGTTCCTGCAGCCGGCCGACGAACGCCAGGTCGATTTGGCGTGAGCCCTGTGGGATGCCCGCTTCAACGATTGACGCCGTGACATCCTGCAATTCGCGCCAGGCGCCAGAATCTTCACCATGCCGCAGCAACGTCAGCGACAGGACGTCCGCCCATGCCTGTTCGAGCAAGACCGCGTGGTAACGCGGAAGCGTGCGACCACGCACCAGTCGCGTAATTTCGCTGGTTGCCCGTTGGCGCGCAAGGTCGAGTTTTTCGCGGCCACGCGCCGCTTCGACCTGGCGACGCTCTGCCATTTCATTCTTTCGCGCTGATGCCACAAGGCCGCCTTGAAGGGCATGGTTGGCAGTGACAAAGGTATCGTGGTTGGCGTCCGGATCTTCCTGCACCGTGGCGACCGCGCGCTGCAACAATCCAAGCCATTGCGCGTCTACATCGTCATCGCCCAGCCACTGGGCACCCGCCAGCGAGACCGCGTCCAGTAGCATCCGCGCAGGATGGGTGGCGTCCACGAAGAAGCGGTGCTCGCGCAGGCCCAATTGCATGAGTGGGAGCTTCAGGCGTTCGACAAGTGTCGCGGCGGGGCCGTCGCGCATCTCGCGCTGGAGCTGAGCCATGAACAGGTTGAACAGTTCGAAGCTGTCGCTGTCCGCTTCCGTCAGCGCGACGCCATGCCCGTGCATCTGGCGTGCCTGCGCCAGCAAAGATTGGCGGATCTCGGTCACGCTGCCCGGCTTGGTGCTGCTGCTGCGCAGGCGTCGCAAGGACTCCAGAACTTCTTCGCGCGCCAGCGGTTCACGCACGCGCTCGTCGGTGCCGCCCGAGCGTAGTTTCGCAAGCAGCATCCGGCGTCGCGCGAGCAGTTCCTGGAGGTTGCCGAACGAATCCAGCCGCGGCCTGGGGCTGCCGGTCTCTTGGCCGGCATCGGCCAAACCATAGCCGCTTGACTGCGCACCCGGATTGGCTTTTCCCGCTGGCCCACTGGCTTGCTGCGCAGGCGTTTCATTGCCTACGCCATGCGACGCGCCCGCGTCCGGGTCGGATGCGGGCCGTAAGCGCAGCGGCACGAAGCTGAGGTGTGGCAGGATGCCGTCCTCGGCCAAGCGCGCATTCAGCGTATCCAGCAACGTCGGGTAAAGCGGCATCACCACTTTTTCAAACTGCTTGTACAACAGCAGGCGAACGTCGGCGGACAGGACCGCTGCATGCGCCGCATCGCGCAGTGCATGGCATAACGCATGCGGGCCAAGCGGAAGGTGCTCCGCGTCGAAGGCAGGTGCACCGGCCAGCACTCCATAGCGATAGCCCATCAATTGCAAGGCCAGGCTATTCCGCAAATCGGCACGCAGCGCGATATTCGCAAGCAGCCCGCCTTCATTGTTTTCGAACTCTTCGACCAGGGTCAGCCCTTCGGTCGGGGCTACCACATACTCCAGTCGGCGCGACCCACGTGGTGCGTTGAGGTTGGCCAAGCCCATCTCGAGCTCACGCAGGCAACATGCAACCAATCCGGGTTCTGCGCTGCGCAGCATGCGCACTGATTCAAACGCCACGATCTGCAGTTGGGGCAGGCTGGATTGTTCACGTTGGAGGCCCAGCTGCTGGACGGTCTCCATCACCACGACCGACAACGTTCCTTCCAGGTCGGAGAACGCGGTCTTCATCTGGTTATCCAGCGCGTGCCTGACGCGCGGCGTCAGCATGGCCGCGGCCAGTGTCCGCGGAGCGATTGCTTGGTTGTCTGTAGCGGCTGCAGCCATCGACGTCCCCTAACGGGTTGGCAAATCGACCCACGTTATACGCGTCGACCCGCGAGCTCAATGTACTATTTTCAGGTGAGGAACAGGCCAATCACGTCATTGGCGAAACGGCGGCCGAGTTCCGTCGGTCGAATCCATTCATCGTTCGCTTCCAACAATCCACGTTCGCGCGCCACAACCAGCGTGGTTTCAATCGCGGAACGTGGCAAACCGGTACGGGCCTCGAACATCGCAAACGGCACGCCTTCGTTCAGGCGCAACGCGTTCAGCATGAAGTCGAAGGGCAGGCGGCGGTCATCCAGGACGTCGTCACCACCAATGGCCGCAGGCGTACCCGCGCTCGCCAGATAACGACCCGGGTTTTTGACTTTCCAGCGACGCAGCACTTGCTGGCTGGCGCCCATAGTCAGCTTGCCGTGGGCGCCAGCGCCGATCCCGAGGTAACCGCCGAACCGCCAGTAATTCAGGTTGTGCGCGCACTGTCGTTGCGGGCGTGCGTAAGCGCTGGTTTCGTACTGTGCATAGCCGGCGCTCGCCAGCAAGGCCTGGCACTGTTCCTGCATGTCCCAGGCGCCGTCCTCGTCCGGAATGCCGCCTGGCGGCCGTGCGGCGAACACGGTATTGGGCTCAAGGGTCAACTGGTAATGACTGACGTGGGCAGGCGCCAGAGCGATTCCGCGTTCAACATCCTGCAGCGCCATCGGCAAGGTCTGGGCAGGTAGCGCGTACATCAGGTCGATATTGAAGTTGTCGAAGCCAGCATCCTGGGCGGCCTTGATCGCGCGCTCGGCGTCGCTGCTCGAATGGATGCGGCCCAGGCGCTGCAGGCAACCATCGTCGAAACTCTGCACGCCGAAACTCAGGCGATTCACGCCGGCCGCGCGATAACCGGCGAACGGGCCGTGTTCGACCGTGCCCGGATTCGTCTCGAGGGTGATTTCAGAATTCGGCGCAAAGCGAAGACGACTGCTGGCCTGTTGCAAGAAGCGGTCGATGGCATCCGGCGGAAACAGCGACGGCGTGCCACCACCGAAGAATACGGTCTGCACCGTGCGCCCCCACACCAGTGGCAAGTCTTGATCCAAATCGGCAATCAGCGCATCGACATAGGCATCGAAGGGCAATGCCGTGCGCCCACCCTCACCCTTGAATTCATGCGAATTGAAGTCGCAGTAGGGACATTTGCGCACGCACCACGGCAGGTGTACGTAGAGCGAAAGCGGCGGGGTGCTCAACATTCAGGCAGAAGCAGTGAGCAGCGCACGAAGTCGCGTCAGCGCCAATCCGCGATGACTGTCGCGGTTCTTGACCGACGCATCCAGTTCGGCCGCACTGCAACCATGCGCGGGCGAGAAAAACACCGGGTCGTAGCCGAAGCCCTGAGCGCCGCGGCGAGCATCCAGGATGCAGCCTTCCCAGACGCCTTCGGCAATCAACGGGCGCGGATCATTCGCATGACGCAGGTATGCCAACACGCAGACGAAGCGCGCGCTGCGCTTTGCCTCGTCGATGGCATCAAGCTCCACAAGCAGCTTGTCGATATTGGCCTCGGCGTCGCCATGGGTGCCGGCATAGCGCGCGGAATACAGGCCGGGCGCGCCGTCCAGCGCATCGACGCATAACCCGGAGTCATCGCCCAATGCCGGAAGTCCGGTCGCGCGCGCCGCATGGCGTGCCTTGAGGATCGCGTTTTCGACGAAGCTGAGCCCGGTTTCCTCGGCATCCTGGACGCCAAATTCGGATTGGGCGTGCAGTTCGCAGGTATCGGCAAGCAGGTCGCGCAGTTCGGCCAGCTTGCCGACGTTGCTGCTGGCAAGCACCAGTCTCATGAGAGCGGCTCGATCAGGTCCCAGCGGTTGCCATACAGGTCTCGAAACACAACGACGCTGCCGTAAGCCTCGTGGCGCGGCGCCGCTTCGAATTGCGCGCCAGCAGTGACCAGTCGCGCATGGTCGCGGGCGAAATCATCCGTATGCAGGAAGAAGCCGACCCGGCCGCCGTGCTGGTTGCCGATGGCGTCTTGCTGGGCACCGACTGCTTTTGCAAGCAGTAGGCTGAAATGCGCGTTTCCGACCGGCGCCATGCGCACCCAGCGCTTGCCTTCGCCGCGCGTTGCATCCTCGAGGACACTGAACCCCAGCGCATCCCGATACCAGGCAATGGCTTCGTCGTAGTCGCGCACCAACAGCGCGACCATGGCGACATGCGGTTTCATCCCGCCAGTGCTGCCTGTTGTGCGGCGAATAACTGCTTGCAGCCGCCCTCAGCCAGCACCAGCAGCGCATCCAACTCATCCCGCCGGAACGCATGGCCCTCGGCGGTGCCTTGTACTTCAATGAAGCCACCACCGTCATTCATGACCACGTTCATGTCGGTATCGCAGTCGCTGTCTTCGGCGTAATCCAGGTCGAGGACAGGAGTTCCGCGATACACACCGACCGAAATCGCGGCGATCGCACCGACGATTGGATCCTTGCTGATGTCCTTGCGCGCTCGCAGCCAGCGCACGGCGTCGACCAAGGCGACATAGGCGCCGGTAATCGCGGCCGTTCGTGTGCCGCCGTCGGCTTGCAGAACGTCGCAATCCAGCGTGATCGTGCGCTCACCCAAGGCCTTGCGGTCCACGCAGGCGCGCAGGGAACGACCGATCAGCCGCTGGATTTCCAGCGTGCGCCCGCCCTGCTTGCCGCGTGATGCCTCGCGATCATTGCGGGTGTTGGTGGCGCGCGGAAGCATGCCGTATTCGGCGGTGACCCAACCTTCGCCCTTGCCACGCAGGAAGCCGGGCACGCGGTTTTCGACGCTGGCCGTGCACAGTACGCGGGTATCACCAAATTCGACCAGTACCGAACCTTCCGCGTGGCGGGTGAAACCACGCGTTATGACCACATTGCGCAACTGATCGTTGGCGCGGCCACTGGGGCGCGTGCCCTGGGCAGAAATAGTTGACATGCAGACCTTGCGGACAGTGTGCCGGCAGTCGGCGGGGCGCTAGATTACCATTCGCATTCCACTGCCCTGGCCACACCACCGATGCCGATCCGCAGCATGACCGCTTTTGCGTCAGGCGAACGCGCCACCGAATGGGGCGTGCTTGGCTGCGAGATGCGCGCGGTCAACCATCGTTTCCTGGAGCTCGGCATGCGCCTGCCCGAGGAATTGCGCAGCTACGAACCACTGCTGCGTGAACGGGTGGCCTCGCGGATCTCGCGCGGCAAGATTGATGTTTCGATGCGCCTGCGTGCGCCTGAGGCGGACGGTGGCCTGCATCTCAACGAGGCCATGGTCGATGACTTGTCCAAACTCAATATCGCGCTGTCCGCACGGTTTCCGGGCCTGCGCACCAGTCTGACCGAACTGTTGCAGTACCCGGGCGTCTTGCAGGGTCGCGGCGTGGATCCGGAAGCATTGCAGCGCGACGTGGTGGCCTTGCTGGATGTCGTGCTGGGCGATTTCGTGCAGTCGCGTGAACGCGAAGGCGGCAAGCTGGCGGTGGTCATCAGTGATCGCGCCGAGGCCATTGCCGGCATCGCTGCGGAGGTGCGTACGCTGGTGCCGCAGATCCGCGCAGGCCAGCGTCAGAAACTGGAAACACGCCTCGCAGACCTGTCGCAGCCCGCGGATCCCGGGCGGCTGGAGCAGGAGCTGGTGATCTGGCTGCAGAAACTCGACGTGGACGAGGAATTGGATCGCCTCGACAGCCATCTCTCGGAGCTGCGCCGTATCCTGAAACAATCGGAACCGGTCGGCCGGCGTTTGGACTTCCTGTTGCAGGAGTTCAATCGTGAAGCCAATACTCTGGGCAGCAAGTCGGTGGACGCGCGTACCAGCAATGCCGCGGTCGAGCTGAAGGTGCTGATCGACCAGATCCGCGAACAGATCCAGAACATCGAATAGCCGCAACTGCAATCGGCCGTCGAGCTTGGGCGATCAAAGCAAGTACGATCCCGATGGAAGCGCGTTCTTTCCTCTGTCTCCACTGCCGGCCATCCATGCGCGGAACTCTTTACATCGTCGCCGCGCCCTCCGGCGCCGGAAAGTCCAGCATCGTCAATGCAGTGTTGGCGCGTGATGCCAACATCTGTCTT
>JBKJOY010000076.1:0-3816 GCA_046595415.1 Thermomonas sp. | reverse complement strand
TTGGCCTGCAGGTACTCGTAACCCATACCCATCGGCGCGCTGAGCGACTGCCGGGTCTCGAACTTACCGCTTTTGGGGTCGATGGCCGTGACGTTAAAAATGGGCCACATCCGGTGGATGTCCTGATCGATGTAGGAGCCATCGGAGGAAGCGAAATATTTCTGCTCGTTGATCGCGAACACCGACGAGTTGACGAAATTCGCGCCGGCCTTCATCGCGGCTGCATTCACCGCCAGCAGCAGATCGACTTTTTCCTTGATCGGCACCAGCATCGAATTCTTGCGGATCGGTGCCTTCCAGCTGACTTCGCCGACGCCGGGTGTGGGTGCCAGCTCTACGCGTTGGATACGGGAACCTGAGTTCGCCTTCGCCAACGCGGTTGCCTGGCGTGCAGCAGCAGCCACCGCATCCGGCGTCATGCTGCTGGTCGCGGCAAAGCCCCACGCGCCACCGGCAATCACACGGATGCCGACGCCGCTGGATTCGGTGTTGACCACGCCGGTGACCTTGTCCTCGCGGGTCGCCACGAACTGGCGCAGGTAGCGGCCAATGCGCACATCACAGTAGGATGCGCCGGCTTCGCGCGCAGCGGTCATCGCGGTATCGGCGAGGGACTTCTTCAGCTTGATATCCATCGAGCTGAGCAGGGTTTCTGCTGGAACGGCAAAGCCTTGCAGCGGCAGCAGCATGCAAGCCATGCCGGCTCCCGTGCCTTTGAGGAAATCGCGTCGTTGCATGGCATCGCTCCACGGCAGGGCCGGCGCGCATCAGCGCCGGCGGACTAAAAGACACAGGAAACCCACGAGGGAATGTGCGTTCGGCGTGGGTCTTGCGTCAAGTGACTTTCGGGCTAGACGCGGTCGCGGATTGCCGGCCATGCCAGCTCGTTGTGACCATTGCTGACGGCCCGTAGGTGGATGGCACCCTGCTGCTGAAGTCGTGCAGATCAGGCCATCTGCCCGAATTTGCCATTATTGAAGTCGGTGATTGCCTGCACGATTTCCTGCTGGCTGTTCATCACGAACGGGCCATGACCGACCACTGGCTCGTCAATTGGCTCGCCCGCCAGCAACAACAGCTTCGCATCGGAATTCGCTTCGATGTGAACGCCAGTTCCGTCTCGGGATAAGGTCGCCACTTGGGTCTCGCGCAGAACGCTGCCGTTGCCGAGCGCATCGCCATTGAGCAATACAGTGCCGGCCAGCACGATCAGCAAGGTGGTCCAGCCTTCCGGCTGTGGCAGGTCGATCGACTTGCCAGCCTTGAGGCGGACATCCCATGCATGGATCGGCGAATAGGTGGTAGCAGGACCCCGATGGCCGTTGTATTCGCCTGCGATCACCCGCAACGTTCCGGCATCGCCCTCGAGCGTGACTGCCGGAACGCTGGCATCGCTGATGCCCTGGTAACCGGGCGCGGTCATCTTGTGCTTGGCCGGCAAGTTGACCCACAGCTGCACCATCTCGAACGGTCCGCCGCGTGCGGCGTACGTGCTGGAGTGGAATTCCTCGTGCAGGATGCCGCTGCCGGCGGTCATCCATTGCACATCGCCAGGGCCAATGACGCCGCCGTTTCCAGTGGAATCCCGATGCTCGACTTCGCCGGCATACACGAATGTCACGGTTTCAAATCCGCGGTGTGGATGCTGACCAACCCCGCGACGCTCCGTAGTTGGCTCGAAGCGGAAGGGTGCTGCGTAATCGAGCATCAGGAACGGGCTGCGACGCGCCACGCCATCGCCGCTGTAGCCGAACATACCGTGTACCGGGAATCCGTTGCCGACCCAATGCCGGCCGGGTGCGCCACTGATTTCAAGGACCTTCTTCATCGCCAACTCCCATCATCGTCTGGCCGGGCGGGGCGCCATCGGCTCATGCCGCTCGATATCGGGCCATGCGACACGAACTGCGAGCCACACCGTTAGCCCGCATCGTTGCATGGGTCGAACGATGCGGCGTTGGCTTTTTCGTGCCGAAAAAACAAGGGCGCCAATAGCGCCCTTGTTGGTGGTATCAGCGATTGCCGCCTTGGTTGCCACCGCCGCCACGTGGGCCGCGATTGCCACCGGGCCGTGGGCCACCCGGACGTGGACCATCAGGTCTTGGGCCACTGGGGCGTGCGCCCGCTGGACGCGGACCACCGGGACGCGGTCCTTGACCGGGCCGGCCGGCCGGGCGGTTGCCGGTCGGGCGCTCGCCGTACGGGTTGAAGCTGCCCGGGTTGGCGTGGTCGGACGGGAAATGCGGGGCGTTGCCAGGATGGCCGTATGGCTTGGCCGGGCGTGCGGGCCTGCCTTCGCCCGGACCATTGGCGCTTTCGCGACGTGGACCACGGCTGGCGCCGGGGCCGTTGCCTGGACTGCGATCACCATATGAGCGTGGACCGCCCGCACCGCGATCACCGTAGGGACGCGGGCCGCCGGGACCGCGATCACCACCGGCCGGACGTGGGCCACCCGGACCACGCGCACCTGCACCGGCGGGCTTGCTGCCATAGGGCTTGCGCGGACCGCGCGGACCCTCGGGGTTGCGATGGCCGGACGGGCCGGTATCCACGCCATCCGGCACGAACCAGGTGCGCATCGCGGCTGGATTGTCGCCACGTTGTTCACCCGGATTCAGGCGCTGTCCCTGCGGACGCGGGCCCTTGGGCTTGAAGGATTTCTGGGACTGCTTCGCCGCTGCTTCGCCGCTGACGGTCAGGCCGCCTTGTTTCCGCGGCGCGCCGCGACGACCGCGATCCTCGCGCACGTTGTCGAAGCGGCGCAGCTCGCGCCCTTCATCGGCCGTGCTGTGCCCACCCACATAGCCAGGTCCGGCCGGACGCCCGACATGCACCGTGGCCTTGGTCGCCTTGCGCTGGCCGAGCACCGGCATCAACGTCAAAGCCGACGGTGTGCCTTCCTCCAGGCCCACCGAGGTGCGCAATGCATCCACTTCGGCTTGCGGCAATTCCTGCGTATGGCCACGCAACAGCGGTTGCGGCAGGCGCACATCGCCGTAGCGGATACGCTTCAAACGGCTGACCTGGCAGCCCTGTGATTCCCACAGGCGTCGCACCTCGCGGTTGCGGCCTTCCTTGATCAGGACCCGGAACCAGTCATGCGAATCGGTGCCGCCGATGCGCTCGATTTCATCGAACTTGGCAGGACCGTCTTCCAGCGCGATGCCACGTGCAAGGCGCTCGACGATCTTGTCGCTGACCACGTCCTCGCCTTCGGGCGCGCGCACCCGGCACACATATTCGCGGGCCACTTCGAAGCTCGGGTGCATCATCGCATTGGCCAGCTCACCGTCGGTGGTGAGCAGCAGCAGCCCGGTGGTGTTGATATCAAGGCGGCCGATCGCAATCCAGCGCGCGCCCTTCAGCGACGGCAGCGCTTCGAAAATGGTCGGGCGACCTTCCGGGTCTTCGCGGGTGGTGACTTCGCTTTCCGGCTTGTTGTACATCAGCACGCGCGGCGGATCCGTCAGCGCGCTGGCAACGAAGGTGCGGCCATCGATCTCGATCTTGTCGCCGCCGGTAATGCTCATGCCGGTGCGCGCAACCTCGCCATTGACCTTGACCAGGCCGTCTGCGATGCGCTGTTCCAGCGCGCGGCGCGAGCCCAGTCCGGCCTGCGCCAGGACCTTGTGTAGGCGTTCCTCGATGCGTGCGGCTTCCTTGGGCGCTGCGGCATCGCGCTTCAGGCTCAGCGGGCTGCGGCTGCTCTTGCCGGGTGTTTTCTCATTGCTCATCAGTTTTCTCGTATTCCGACGATGCCGGTTCGGCGTCGTCTCCAGTGGGTTGTTGGTGGGTGGCGGAAATGGGGTCAGA
>JBKJOY010000023.1:0-16662 GCA_046595415.1 Thermomonas sp. | reverse complement strand
TGAAACTGAAAATATGTACCACGCCGTAGATAGGCGGTAAGCACAGTATTCCCAGCCAAGCCCAATATCGTTGTTGGGATGGTAGTAATGCTTGTAGGCAATACCAGCTTGCTGCGGCAAAGAGCAGCAAGCTGGCAAGCGATCCCCACAGGAACGTGGCGGAAGGCGTGAGCCATGCGAATGCATGCTTAAGCATCCAGGGAACGACGGAATAGCTTGTCTGGCTTCCATGCAGGAAAAACAGGTCTTGACTGTAAATGTCAGGCCATCGTTCTTTCAGGCCTTGGCCAAGATAAAGGATTGAATCGTGGTGGATGCCTTGATAGCGGCGGAGCAATAGCAGGAAGCAAAGACCGAGGAGCGCTCCAGCGAAAGCAGAGAGTTTGTGAGGGGCAATTCGCAGTTGCCGGCCAGGCAATGAGCGGAGGAGATTGATGCGCCTTACCCCTTAGACCTGGTCAAGAAGCCGATGATTTCGCCCTTGCGTGAGCCATTGTCGACGGGCGCAAAAATGATATCCAATATCTGCAAATCGAGCCCGGTAAATAGTCTGCGTAAGCCTTTTTCGGTAAAGAAATTCACATGCTCGTGCCAGTGGCGTTTTAGCGGCGCCAAATTCAGATTGCCCCGGTTTTCGCGCATTAGAGGCTCGTGTGGCACCTCCACGTACAGCAATGTTTGGTGTGTAAGTGCAGGAATGATTTCCCGAATCAGGTTCACTGGCGAGGGCACGTGCTCCAACACCTGTGAGCAAACCACAAGATCATATTTGTGCTCTCCGACATGCTCGGGGAGGATATGTCTGGCGCCGTCCACTACATTCGTACCAGAGATGTCGTGGATATAAATCCGTCCGCGGCCGAGGAACGGTGTGTTGGTCCCATCTCCACCACCCCAATCCAATACCACGGGCTGATCCGGCAAGCGATGCGTCAACCAGGATTCCACGGCCGAGATATATTCATGGCGCTGCATATAGTCATGCGCCACTGTTGCAGCATAGCCAGGTTCGAAGCCATCGCGTTGCTGTGTGTAGACCTCATCTCGATAACCAGTGTACAAAGCGGCCATTTGATCGTCGTTGAATCGGTAGTCGAGAAATAGCGTGCCGCATTCCTGGCACTGCAAGGACGAGCAGGGTGTGTACGAAGTGCCCGATTTGAGGTCACGCATTCCCCAGTTGTTGGTGATCTCGATAGGCGTGTGACCAAAAACCCGGTTAGCAACAAAGGGCATTAGTACGGCTGGCGAAGATGCCAAGGCATCGAATCCGCAGCATATGCAGTCGTCAGCCAAGTTAACGGTTCTCATTTTCTTGGCCTCATGGGAAGCGTTTACGCTTGATCGAGATCGGACGTGGGAGGTTGCTTGAAGTTGATGCGCTCAGCTTCGACTACCAAGGGCAGATTTCGCACTTGCGTCTGGATCGCGCCGATGTATTCGCCGAGAAGACCTAGGAAAAACAATTGCATCGCGCCGAAGAAAAACATGCCGATAAGTACGGGTGCCAGGCCTAATTCAAAACTGTTCCAAAAGATGATTTTGGCCATAAAATAGCCAAGCGCAGCCAGCAGGCTGAGGCACGATAAGCCAAATCCAAGCATGGTCATCAGCCGTAGTGGTAGCCGGGAGTGCTTGGTAATCCCCAGCATTGCAAGATCATAAAGGGTATAGAAATTCTGGCTAGTCACGCCCCGAGTTCGACGTGGTTGTTTGAACGGGATGGTCGCAATCGGATATCCGATTTCGCAAACTAAGCCTCTGGCATAGGGGTACGGATCCTTGATGCGACGCAAGACGTCCAATACGACCCGGTCGTAAAGGCCCGCCCCAGTGGCGTTGTTGATCAAGGGCACTTCAGAAATGCGGTTGACGAGTCGGTAATAGACTTTCCGAATGAATGAAAATGCGGAGGATTCCTCGCTATCGGGTTTTACGGCCATGACGACTTTGTATCCTGACTCCCATTCGGCGATGAATTGGGGAATCATTTCGGGTGGATCCTGCAGGTCTCCGGCAATGATCACCGCAGCGTCACCACTGGCTTGAAGCAATCCATAGTAGGGCGACCTGATGTGACCAAAATTTCGGGTGTTGACGATAATTTTCAGCCGTGGGTCATTTGCTGCGCGTTCGCGAAGCATTGCAACAGTGCCATCTTTCGAGCAATTGTCGATGCAGACATGCTCATATTCGTACGGAAGCGTTTGCATGACCGCAGCGATGCGGTCACACAGGTCGGTTACGTTGTCTTCCTCGTTGAACAAGGGAGTGACGACACTGATCAGTTTTTTCATGATGGGAATACGTACCGGCTATTCAAGACATAGGACAACACGGCGGATGGAAGTATCAGAATCAAACCACCCAGCCACTCCGCAATGCCAAAGCCAAGCAATACAGCCAGGCCCAGCACATTCACAAAGTAGACAATGACGTAGACGGATATGAATTTCGGAAGCAGGTGGTTTCCCCGGTTCTGGAAAACCAGTCTGCCCGTGCTCTTGAAATTGAAAAGCACGCCCAACACCGTAGCAACCGCGGCAGCAACGGCGTAATGCATTCCCAACCATAGCGAGAACACGAACACGCTGTAACCGAAAGCTGTGTTCACGCCACCAACCAGCAGGAATTTCAGGAACCGACTGCTTGGCCTGATCCGTGCGGGAAGATGCATGGCGATCTTGTCGATATTCACGGCTCAGACTGGCTTGAGGGTTCGCAGGTAGTCCGCAGTATCGGCGATCTGTCGCGATAGCGGATGCTCGACAACGCCATGTGTCGCCAGAAGTCGACGGTAGTGCGACCCATTTCCAACATACCTATCACCTGGCTCCGCCGAGAGCGGTGCGCGCTCGATGGTTGCATGCGGGGCGACTACGTCGCGGACAGCTTGTGCGAGTTCTGCCATTTCAACTTCGTGGTCGCCAGCTGTCTCGATGGAGGTAAAAGATTCGCCGGCATCTGCCAGCAACTCGCCAAAGGCAGCACCTAGAAGATTGGACGCGCTCGTGTAAGAACGCACCACGGGGTGCAGGGCGCGAATTTCGATGCTGCCATGACGAGCTTGTTGGATGAACGATGCGAGCGCGTATGAGTCCAGCTTGTTGATATACGGACCGCTGAGGTTGAACAAGCGCGCGAGGAACACGCGTCGCTCGGGAGCAGCCACGGCGAAATCCCGGAAAAGCGATTCATCTTCCAGTTTCAGTTTTCCGTAGAGCAATGACGGATCTGGATCGTCTGGTGCCGCCAGTGCAGCGTGCACGGCACCCGATGAGGTCACGAATGCGCGTTCGACACCGGCAGTTGCACTGCCTTCCGACACCAGTCGCGAGATTGCGCGATTCGTTGCGACATACTCTTCGGGTGGCATGTCCGCTGTTTTTTCCCGCGTCAGATAGGCGAAATGCAGGAGAAGCGAAGGCTGACGGGACAGCGTAGGCAGTATGACCAAGGGTTGTTGCCGCACTTCGGTACCGCTGCGTAGTGTCAACGTTCGCTCGCTGCTTCCGAAAGCAAGTACGCGCTCGTCCCACTTTGACCCGAGCGATTGGACAAGCAACTCGAGTGCCGCTTGCCCCAGCCAGCCGGATGCGCCGGTCACCAAAACACGCCAATCGCTGTCGCTCAGGCGCTTGGCAAGTGCAGGTGGCAATGAAAGCGGAATCATGCGTGGGCTGTATCGAGGATCGCGGCGCTCAATTCAGGGCCTGTCGTGAGCTTTCGACCGTAGTGACTCAAATCTTTCGTGTCCGCATAGCCCCATGCAGCCCACAGGAAGCGGGCGCCGCTTGCCTGGCCTGCTTGCGCATCAATCCGGCTGTCGCCTATGAAATCGAAGGCCAATCCATGGCATCCCATGGTTCCCAAGGTATGCAGCACATGTCGACCGTCGGGCTTGGCATGAGGGACTGCATCGCCGCCGACAACGGCTGCGAAATGCGTTGCTATACCTGTTGCGGCAAGCACCCCCTCAGCGAGTGCCTGTGGCTTGTTGGTGCAGACGCCTAGCAGTACGCCCGCCGTGCGTAACTCGACAAGCGCCTTGGCGATACCAGGGTAGAGGTCATCGGGTGTTCCGAGATGCTCGTTGTAGGCGGCGCGGAACGCAGCAACTTCGCTGGCATCTGCTTCGTTGTTGCGATCAAGCGCGAGTGCCACCAACGCGGGTGCGCCCTGGCTGATCCAGCGCCGTACCTGTTCTACATCCAGTATTGGCAGGTTTCGTTCGGTCCGAAGCCGGTTGAGCGCGCGTGTGATCGATGGCGCGCTGTCTACCAACGTACCGTCAAGATCGAAGATCGCTGCACGTTGCAGGGACAAGGTGCTCAGTCCGGGCGCAGTACGTTGCTGGCAAGATCTTCGCGGGTCAGAAACGGGAACATGTCTTCAAGTGGCGGCGTGACGATGCTGCCATCGTCCAGCTGGCGCGAGCTCATGCGTGGCTCGAACTGCTGCGTGTCGTCCAGGATCACATCGCATACCGCAGGGCCAGGCAATGCCAGGAACTCGCGCAGGCCCTGTGCGAAATTTTCCGTATCCAGTCGCCGCGCGGGCAGTCCGTAGGCGGTGGCCAACTTGCAGTAGTCGGGGAAACTCACCCCATTGGTGGGGCCTTCGCCAATCAGGCGCTTGAAGAAATTGCCTTGGGACGTGCGGATCGACAGGTAGCCGTCATTGTTCAACACCAGCACCTTGACCGAAGGGTGGTACTGCACCAACGTCTGGAGTTCCTGGATATTGAGTTGCAGGCTGCCGTCGCCAGCCAGGCAGATGACCTGTGCGCCCTCGGGTGCGGCGAATGCCGCGCCGATGGCTGCTGGCAGGTCGTAGCCCATCGAAGCGCTGCCGGAGTTCGAGATCAGGCGTTGGCCGCGTTTGAGCTTGCCAGCCTGGAACGACATGATGCATGCGGTCGCGTTGCCGGTGATGACGATATCGTGTTCGCCCAGCGACGCGAACAACTCTTCCATCAAGTGGTACGGATTGACCTTGCCGCGCCACTCGCGGTGCTTGGGCTGCACCTGCGGGTAGAGTTCTTCGCGCTGCTTTGCCCAGGCCAACCAACCCTGATGTCGCGTTGCGGGAAAACCGGAACAAGGTGCCAGTGCGGCCAACCGTGACAGGAATGCACCGGCATCGGCGACGATCTTGTCGTCGATGCGCAGGAAGGGCTTGTCCATCTCAGCCGGATCGATGTCGACTTGAATCTTGAAGGCACCGGGAGCGAAGCCTGCATAGTTGTAGCTGATCTGGCGGATGTTGAGTCGGCTGCCGACGACCAGAAGTACGTCTGCGCTCTGGGTGGTGAAGTTCCCTGCGCGCGTGCCGATCGTGCCCGGGCGACCGCAAAACAGTGGGTCGTCCGAGGCGATGATGTCGTGCGTCCAGGCTGTGACCACCGGAATGCCCAGGGCGCGGATCGCGGCCTCGAAGGGTGCCAGTGCATTGCCAGCGCGGATTCCGGTGCCCGCGAGCAGTACCGGACGCTCAGCGGCAGCCAGTTTTGCCAATACGCGCTGCACCGCAGCATCGAGTTCGGCATCTGCTTCAGGCGGCGGTGGCGGCGGTTCGAAGCCTTCCAGCGTGTCGGGATCGATCAGGCTGGACTGGACGTCGATCGGGATGTCGATCCAAACCGGGCCCGGTCGACCCTCAGTGGCGGTGTGCCACGCGCGTTCCAGCTCATAGCGCACGCGTTGAGGATCTGCCAGCACCACAGCAGATTTGGTGATGGGTTGCACCATGCGCACGATCTCGGCCTCCTGGTCGCCCAGTTGGCGCAAACCAGGCACCGGCGTCGTGGCCAAGCAGGTTTCGCGTTTGACCTGACCCGAAATGACCAGCATTGGCACCGAGTCGGTCCAGGCACCAAACACCCCGTTCAATGTGTTGATACCGCCGGGGCCGGTAGTGACGTTGACTACGCCGACGCGGCCCGAAACTCGTGCATAGCCTTCAGCAGCCATTGCACAAGCCTGCTCATGGTGGTGGAAGACCGGATTGATCTCAGCATGAAATCCAATCGCATCGTTTAGGAACATCGCGCCGCCGCCAGTCAGCATGAAGACGTGCCGCACCCCGTGTGCGGCCAGAAAGCGGGCGACATATTCCGCGACGCGGATTTTGGATGGAGAAGACAACATGTTCATGCTTCGGGCAGTGCGTAAAGGACGGTGTCGAAGCCGTTGTAAGAATGACTGCGCAGGTGGAACCGGTAACCAAGATCCCATTCCCGGATTTGCAGCAGCAGGCCCCACAGGTCGTGTGGTCGGTGATAGGCGCTGATTGCGAGGCGTGGGCGATGATTCGAGATCATCCTGCGAGCGCCCTCAAGTGCGTGGCTTTCGGCCCCCTCGATGTCCATTTTGATGAAATTTGGAGCAAAGCCCGGCAAGGCTTCATCTAGCGCAACAGTCTGGATCATGCTGCTGCCGTCGGTAGCGATGTGGCTTGCGGCATCGTTGGCGGTAAACCGCAATTGGTCCATGCAATCCCATGCGCCGCAAGGAAATATGACCGCCTGTTCGGATGCCAGCACGGCCGCAAGCTTTGAGTAGTGCGCCGGATCGGGTTCGAATGCCGCGATCGCCGCGAAACTATGGCCAAGGCGGTGAAAGCTTTGGATCGTGTCGCCGGTGTATGCGCCGCAGTCGATGAAACGCAACGGGCCGGTTGGCGTGGAAAGGTCTGGCGGCAGGTATGCATGCACCGGATCGGGCATGGGCAGCCCGTTGGTGATTGCATTGAGGCGCTGATCCAGCAGGCTAGTGAACAGTTGCCGGCTTTTATCGTCAAAAAGCGCGTCATGCGCAGCCGCAATTTGCACCGAGGCAGGCAGGGACTCCGCTGCTGGTGCCAACCAGAAGTGCGAGAGTTCTGGAAAGTATGCGATCAGTTCCTGTAGCAGTACTACTCGCCTAAAACCCATTGCATGTAGTTCGGTTCGAACCATGCCGACGTCTACGCCGGGATTATGCAAACCCAGCAGCACGCAACAATCCCTTTTCAAAGATTCAGGACAAGCCTCTGGGCGCAGCACTGGAATCGCTTGCTGGTTTGGAGCATGGCGATCCACGAACGCACGAACTTCGATACCCGCACCGACTAAGGCCTGCGCCCATGCACGTCCAGTGCTGCCGCATCCGTAAACCAGCCAAGGACTGCCATCGCAAGGCATTTCATCGCGATGTTCGCGGCTGGCGCGCGCCAATACGTCCTCGATGGTGGCCAGCAGGGGCATCGAATCGAGTGCTCAGCCGCGCGCCAAGCCGCGCGTCATGATCAGCGATTGCAATGCTTCGTTGTGCGCATAAGGGCTGTCGATGTCGGTGATGTCGATCGAAGCATCGGCTTTCACCGGCTTTAACAGCACTTCGCCGCGCATCAACTCGCGGCACGAGATCTGGCCATGCAGCAGCGGGACTGACAGATAAACGTCGGCCTCGGTGATCACGTGGCCGGCTGGCAGGTCGCGCACGGCATATACGCCGCGCACCAACGCATCCAGATACCGGACCTCTTTCTCGGGCGGGCGGCGCTTGGCGGTGCCCGGAGGGCCACACATTTCCTGGGCTTTCTTGAACGCCTTGAACCAGTCGTCGACGTTCTCGGGCTTCGAGCAATACGACGACACCGGTACACCGTCCATGTCGATGTCCACATGGCGCTCGAACGTGCGTGCACCCTTGGCGTAAGCCATCATCACCGAGCTGCGCCAGTCCTTGTACTCATGCGTGGAGTAGCCGATGACGTTGTCCGGATAGCGGTCGCGCAGGAAGTCGATCTGGTTGAGTTCGACTTCGTTGTCTTCGGAGGGGTACATCGAGACGCAATGGTTCAGCGCGAATGGAATGCGGCGCTTGTTGAAGAACGACACGAGGTCGTCCATATCCTTCAGCATCGAACCGCCACTGGATGCGATGACGGGTTTGCCTGTGCTCGCGATCTTTTCGATGAGGACCCAGTCCTTGATATCGGAACTGGCGATCTTGATGATCTGCAACTCCAAATCAACGCACTTGTCGACCGAGACCTCGTCAAAAGGTGTCGCCATCGTGATCATGCCGTTTTCGCGCACAGCTTTTACCAGCTTTGCGTAGATGTCCCAGCTCAAGTGTGTGTCCAGTGTCTTCTTGATGTAGCGGACATCCTCGCGGTTCCGATAGTCCTTGTGGATGAAGCGGTCCACGTCGCGGAACTGCAGCTTCATTGCTGCCTTGACGTCGTTAAATCGAACAACCCGGCCAAAATCCTGCACGATTTTCAAGCCGCGCTCGAATTTACCCCAATGGTTGTTGGCCATTTCCAGGACGAACAGGTCTTCAAAGATTCGGTGTTTCATGTCCGATGCCGCTCCAAATTCTGGCCTTTAACCACTCGGCAAGGAGTGGGATGTTTTTGGGAAGCCGTAGGCTGAATATTTTCACGAAATAACATAGTAGAGCAACGCGCAGGCACCACCTCAGCAGGCTTGTTCCCGCATCAGAAGTTCAGCCCGAAAAATTCTTCCAATTTATTGGCGATGTAATCCAATTGCGGTTCATCAAGCCCCGGATAAACGCCGACCCAGAACGTCTGGTTCATCACGATGTCGGTATTCACAAGTTCACCACTGATTCGAAAATTTCGACCGGTCATGTAGGGCTGCCGGGTCAGGTTACCTGCGAACAGCAGGCGGGTGCCGATCTTGTTCTGGTCAAGGTAGTTGAGCAGGTCGACGCGCTTGATGCCCGAGTCCTGGCGCAGGACCATCGGGAAGCCAAACCACGATGGATCGGAGTTCGGCGTGGACTCGGGCAGGAGCAGGAACTCCGAGCAACTTTGCAGTCGTTGCTTCAGGTAGGCGAAATTGGCCCGGCGCTTGACGATGAAATCGTCCAGACGATCCATTTGCGCCAGCGCGCAGGCGGCCTGCATGTCGGTGATCTTGAGGTTGTAACCCAAGTGGCTGTAGGTGTATTTGTGGTCGTAACCGTCTGGCAACGCGCCACCCAGTTCCCGGCAAGTCCAGCCGAACCGCTTGCAGCAGGTGTTGTCCTTGCCTGGTGCGCAGTAGCAATCGCGGCCCCAGTCGCGGAAGGATTCGGCGATGAGCTTGAGTTCTGGGTTGTTGGTGAATACCGCGCCACCTTCGCCCATGGTGATGTGGTGGGCCGGGTAGAAGCTCAGCGTGGCGATGTCGCCGAACGTGCCGACCATCTGGCCGTTGTAGGTTGCCCCCAGAGCGTCGCAGCAGTCCTCGATCAGCCACAACTCGTACTTCTTGCACAGCGCGGTCACCACATCCAGGTTGAACGGATTGCCGAGGGAGTGCGCGAGCATGATCGCCTTGGTCTTGGGCGATATCGCGGCCTCGATCTTGCTGGCATCGACATTGTGGGTGGCGAGGTCCACGTCCACGAAGACCGGCACGGCACCGAATTGCAGGATCGGGTTGACCGTGGTGGGAAAGCCTGCGGCCACGCCGATGACTTCATCGCCCGGCTTGATTGCGCGCTCACCCAGGCGCGGGCTGGTAAGCGTGGAGAACGCCACCAAGTTCGCCGACGACCCCGAATTCACCGTGATCAAGTACTGCACGCCGAGGTATTTCGCCAAACGTTGCTCGAACATCGTATTGAAACGACCGGTGGTCAACCAGGCATCCAGCGATGCATCGACCATCAGCTGGCATTCCCGCACACCCACCACCTTGCCGGACACCGGCACGGCGCTCAGGCCTGGAATGAAAGGCTTGGGGGCATGCGCGAGTTCGGCATGTTGGCGGACCAGTTCGCTGATCTGGCCGCGCAGCATGTCGAGTTGTGCCTGGAGGTCGGCAGGATTCGTACTCATGCGTTGGATTGGTACTCCATGATGTGCTGCAAGCAGACGGCGCGCATGTCCTGGCCCGCGAGCCAGGCCCGTTGCCAATCGATGATGCGCTCCAACGCTGTTTCCAGCGACCAGCGTGGTCTCCAGTGCAGGCGTTGGCGAGCTTTGGAAATATCCAGTTTGAGGTGGCCGGCCTCGTGCGGATGGTCGCCGGGCTGTTGGGTCCAGGTCGCGTCACCGCCCCATGCCGCGCACAGGTGTTCGACAATCCATTGCGCGGGACGCGTGTCATCGTCACTCGGGCCGAAATTCCAGCCTTCCGCGTCGGCCTGGCCGTTCTCGTAGAGACTTTGAGCGAGCAACAGATAGCCAGACAGCGGCTCCAGTACATGCTGCCAGGGACGGGTGGCATTTGGGTTGCGGACCGTCACTGGTTCGTGTTGTTCCAGCGCACGCAGCACGTCCGGCACCAGACGGTCAGCCGCCCAGTCGCCGCCGCCGATGACATTGCCGGCACGGGCTGTGGCCATGGCGATGCCTGCGCCTTGCAGGAAGGATTTGCGGTAGGCGCTGCTGATCAGTTCCACGCAGCCCTTGCTGCTGGAGTACGGGTCGTGGCCACCCATCGGATCGGTCTCGCGATAGCCCCAGACCCACTCGCGGTTCTCATAGCATTTGTCGGTCGTGACATTGACGAGTGCACGCACTGAGCCCGCATGACGGCAGGCTTCCAGCACATGCACCGTGCCCATCACGTTGGTCGCATAAGTGTCGATGGGTTGCTGGTATGAAAGCCGGACCAGTGCTTGTGCGGCCATGTGGAACACGATTTCCGGTTGAAAGTCCGCAACTAGCGATTCAAGGGCAGGGTAGTCGCGAATGTCTGCGATGTGGTGCTGCATGCCTTCACCGACGCATGCAACATCGAACAGTGCAGGGGTGGTTGGGGGCGCAAGCGCCACACCGCGAACCGTGGCTCCCATGGATTGCAGCCACAGGCATAGCCAGCTGCCCTTGAAGCCGGTATGACCGGTCAGCAACACGCGTTTTCCTGCCCAGAAATCAGAGAGGACTGGTGCGCGTTCGCTCATGCCCAGGTCTTCCAGGGTGCCTTGCCGGACATCCAGAGTTCTTCCAGATAGGTCTTGTCGCGCAACGTATCCATGGGCTGCCAGAAGCCATTGTGCTGATACGCCATCAGCTCGCCTTCTGCAGCGAGTTGCTGCAATGGTTGTTGCTCCCACACGGTATTGTCGTCGACCAGATAATCCAGGACACGCGGCGAAAGCAGGAAGAAGCCGCCATTGATCATGGCGCCGTCGCCCTTGGGCTTTTCCTGGAAGCTCCTGACCTGGTTTTCCTGGATATCCAAAGCACCGAACCGACCCGGCGGGAATGTGGCTGTCACAGTGGCTGCCTTGCGGTGCGACCGGTGGAACTCGAGTGATGCCGTGATGTCGATATCGCCAATGCCGTCGCCATAGGTCAGGCAGAACACCTCTTCGTCCTTCACGTGGTGAGCGATGCGCCGGATGCGCCCCCCCGTTGACGAATTGTCGCCCGTATCCACCAAGGTGACTTTCCACGGTTCCGCGCGTTTTTCATGTACATGCATGGTGTTCGCCTGCATGTCGAACGTCACGTCCGACATATGCAGGAAATAATTCGCGAAGTATTCCTTGATGACGTAACCCTTGTAGCCACAGCAAATGATGAATTCATTGACCCCGTGGGCCGAATACATCTTCATGATGTGCCACAGGATCGGCATGCCGCCGATGTCCACCATGGGCTTGGGGCGAAGGGCGGTCTCCTCGCTCAATCGAGTACCAAGTCCGCCTGCGAGGATGACTGCTTTCATGTCAATGGTCTTGATCGGAAAAGGGTGCTGAGGAGCATACGAACGCGTCTGAGTGGAACCGGTTGCCGGGAAGCCCTGCTTGCAGCAATGCACTCCTGGCGCTTTTGATCATTGCGTCCGATCCGCAAGCATAGACCACGGTATTGAGGAGGTTTGTGCGTTGGTCGAGCAAAACGTCCTGCACATGTCCACGCGCGCCCAGCCATCCATCCCCGGCGCGGGAGAGCACCGGGATGAATTGGTGATCCCCCGGCATGGCATTGATATCCAGATACAGATCTTCGGGAATACGCCCACCCCACAGGACGGTGACGGATCCGGGACATTGTCCGGGTTCCAGTTCGGACAGTGATTCGAGGATCGCCTTGACCGGCGCGATGCCTGTGCCTGTGGCGAGGAAGACCAGGTCCATGCTTGCCGCGTCGCGCAGGAAGAACGTACCGAGCGGGCCATTCAACCTCAGCAGGTCATTCGGCTTGGCGTGGTTGAACCAGTAGTCACTCACTACGCCGCCTTGCACTGCACGGATATGCAACTCCAGGGTTTTGTCGGTAAAACCTGCGGTGGCTATCGAATAGCTGCGGCGAATTCCGCCGGGGCCGATGATCTCGATGTATTGCCCCGGCATGAATGTGAATTCAGTGGTCGGAGGAAGTCGTAGCAAGATCCGGACGACATCTGGAGCGAGTTTTTCAATATTCTGGATGCGGCATGGGAGGGTTCTGGCTGGTGGCAACTGGATGCCACCAAGGTCTTCGACATCGAGAGTCAGGTCTGTTTTAGCCACGCGCACGCAACTCAGGATCCAGCCCTCCGTTTTTTCTTGTGCGGTCAGTCCGGTTTCGTCCGCCAGTGCAGATGTTTCGCCACTAACAATTTTGCATTTGCAGCTGCTGCAGCGGCCTGTCCGGCAGCTATACGGCAACGAGATCCCGGACACAGTGGCCGCGTCCAGGATGGAGACCCCGGTTTCCGTCCTGAAGCGCATACCAGAGCTGAGTGTGATGTCCCACATAGTGACTGGCCGTCTCGATAAGTACCCTTTCAGTATTTCTCACAAGCCCACTAGGTCTTGATAGTCAGGGGTGCTTCTCAACCCCATTTTGGTTGACGGGCACGGGCTTGCGCAGCAGCCACTGCATCCCGTGCGAATCAGGCTTCGCGAAATAGTGGGGTGGAAAAAAGCTGGGGCTGTTCGGGCCCAATGACGCTACTGCTTCAGGCACGGATTGTTGGCGAGGTTCCCAACTGGGTTCTGTCAGCGCGCGCTGTGGTTCCTGGGTTGCCCCCAGCATGCCGATAGCCAATACGAGCACCAGCATCGCGTGCCAGATCGAATTCAGTGCCGTGAGTGGTCTCACTGTTGCCAGTGCCAGCACGGTGAGTGCGGGGATGGATGCTCGCATGGCCAGGTCATTGCCGGGCCCGAAGTAATACAGTGGCAGCAGGCACAGCACGGCGATGGCCGTGCGAAGCGGAACATCGAACTTGGCAAGACGCGCGAGGATGAGCGCGAGGATGCCGAATTCAAGCAAACAGAACAGCACATAGCGATAAGCAAAACCGACGGCAGATGGCGCGGTGGTGATCATCCAGCCATGGGCAACAGACGAGGCGGAGCCCATGCTGAGATAGAGCGCTACCACCAAGGCAATGGGAATGAATGGCAGGCAGGTATTGGGCGACAACAGCGTCTTGAAATCCCTTCGCCAATCAAGCCCGCACAGGAAGAATGGGAACAGGCCGATCGCTGCAAGTGGTGACCACAGCGGTATGGCAGTCGCCAGTAGGGGCGTCAGGTGGGCTAGTTCAGCACGGCGCCAGTGGCGAAGGATGAGGATTGTCCCCAGCCAGGCGGGTAGTGCGTGATTGGGAACCCAGAACAGCAAAGTGGTGTTCGACGAATACTGGATGTATGGCATCCACCACTCGATATGCTCACCAATTGCAGGCAGGTGCCTTTCCCCCCAGACATAGCCAAGCAGGTCCATCCCTCCGAAAAAGGTCAAGACCAGCATGCAGGCAATTCGCTGTGCCTTTGTCTTGAACAAGCTGCAACCGGCGAGCAAGAAGAGGCCCCACCCGAGTGCTGTCCAAAGATACAACGTGTAATTGGCGACATCGAATCCCGCTAGATGCCCGATCGCTGCGGCAGGCAGGTAGTAGCCGACAGGTGCGCGAATGATGAGTCCTGCAGCGGTCTCGTTTAAGTAGCCGGGTGGCCATCCCACAGTCGAAAGGTCATGCAGGACCGCATCACGCACAACCCAATCTATGTTTGTGTAGAAGAAATGGCCCACGCCAGCCACCGCAGTCCATGCAAGCGAAAGCAGGACGATCGCAAAGATCAAGCCCTTCCGGGTGGACGAGCGATGCAGATTTCCAAGGTACAGGACACGAAAAGTCCCGTAGCCCAACAGCGCCAGCAGGACGACGGAGATTACTGGTGTGAACCACAAGCAGAACACCGCGACCGGCAAAATCAGGTACGCGCATATGAGCCGATCATTCCAGGTTATCCCTGATTCGCTCATCTCAACTTGAAGCGTATTCATGTCTTCATGGCCCGGCCGGGGATCAGCAACTGGTTGCGGAATTGGGACCACGCCAATCGGTTCCCAGGCGTTCGTTTGGCGATGACAGGCATTCAGACGATCCCTATTTCTGCACTTCTTCGTGGTACTCGTCGTCTACGTTGATACCCCAGATGCTGGCCTTGTCGACTGCCCCCGCCACGATCTGTCGCGCGGCCTCCTTGGCGGTCAGCATCGAGTGATCCTGGTTGTTGTAACGGTGCATTCCGTTGCGGCCAATCAGGAACAGATTCGGCACGGCGTCCAGGGCGGATTGCAGTTCATCAAAGCGTTCATAGGCCTCGCCGAAATAACCCGGATAGGCTTTCGGCACACGCAGCACCACCGCATCCAGTGGCGCATCGGCGCGAACCAGGCCGATCTGGACCATTTCCCGGTGGCCGAGCGCCTTCAGCGCATCGTCGTCCATGGTCCATAGCGCTTCGCCTTCCGTGCAGAAGAACTCCAGACCCAGCCACATGTTGGCGGGATCGGCCACCATGTATGGGCTCCAGTTGTTGAAGACCTGCACGCGTCCCACGTTGACGCCGGGTTCCTGGATGTAAATCCAGTTGTCATCCAGCTGGCGCGGGATCGCGCTGGCCGGATACAGCAGGCCAACGGTGATGAAGTCGCGGTAAGACAATTCTCCTGCGATGCGGCGAACCTCGTCCGGCCATGCCGGTGCCGATGCTTTGACCAGATCCTTGATCGGCATGGTCGACAGCAGTTGGCTGCAGGCCAGTGCATGCGCCTGGCCCTGGGCATCCCGATAAGAGACTGACTGAACCTGGCCATCGTGGATGTCGATGCGGTCCACCCGGCTTTGCATCAGCAAAGTGCCGCCGCGCTCAGCAAATTTCTGGGCCGCGGTTTCCCACATCTGTCCGGGACCGTATTTCGGATACAGGAAACTTTCGATCAGCGAGGTCTGCTCCGCCTTGCCGCCAAGGCCCAGGATCTTGCGCAGCGCATGGATGACCGCCTTGGTGATCGACAGGCTCTTGATTCGTTGCGCCCCCCAGGCCGCACTGATCTCGCCGCAAGGCACCCCCCAGACCTTCTCCGTATATTCCTTGAAGAACTGCCGGTACAGCTTCTTGCCGAAGCGGTTGATCAGGAAATCCTCCAGCGAATTTTCCGGACGGATCGGGCGCACGCGCGCGCCCATGTAGCTCAGGCCAAAAGTAAACGTCTTCCACGGGCCAAGCTTTAGCAGCGTTTCGGGGTTGAGCTTGAGTGGGTAGTCGAAGAATTGCTGGTTGAAATAGATGCGGGACAGGCGGTTGCGCATCAGCATCACGCCATCGTCTGCCTCGTCCGCTGTAAACGCTGGCAAGTCACTTCGGCTTGCGCCTTGATAGCGAAGTTCATGCGCGCCTTCGCCATCGGCTGGTCGCGCCACTGGCATCATCTGGCGCCACCAGTCCATGACCCAGTCGGATTTGGAGAAGAAGCGATGCCCGCCGATATCGATGCGATTGCCGTGGTGTTGGACGGTGCGCGAAATGCCGCCCACTTGGGAATCAGCTTCCAACACAGTGATGTCGGTGATGCCGGCATCCTGCAATTCAAGTGCTGCAGTCAGACCTGCTGGCCCTGCGCCCACGATGACGATTCTGTGCTGGTTCAAGTCTGTTCCTTGCGGGGTTGGCCAGTGCGCTGTGATGCGGCGAACAGCAGTGATTTCCTGGCGATGTAGTTGAAGGTGAAGGTAACACCGGCGGCGCTCAATTTGACCAATTCCGGCACCCAACCCAATTCGGTGACACCGAGCCAGAGCACCGCTTGGGTGATGCCAAGTCCAGCGATGCCAATTGCCACGAAGCTCAGAAATTCAACGGCAGGCGCTCTTGCGAATGCGCGTTCGCGGAAGACCCAATGAATGCTCAGCAGGTAGGCAACCAGGGCGCCTGTTGTGAAGCCAAGCGTGGCTGACCATGCAAGGCCCAGGTGCAGCAATCGCAAGCAAGCTGACAGCGTGCCCGTATCAACCGCCAGAGCCAGCAAGGAAGCGACGAAATAGCGGGCAAGCGTGTGCTCAACGAGACGCTGCAAGAGCCCCATCAATGCAGATCACTGTGTTTTATCGTGGACATCGACGGCCGCCCCAAGCATCTCACTGCAAGAATATAGGTAATACCGCGACTTCGATTGGTCGGGAGGCTGCCAGGTGTCAGTTGGCGCGCTGGACAGTGCGTACGGAAGCACGAAAAACGAGAGTTCTCCGCCTGCACGTTTGCAGGCGAGACGCACAGCTGCATCATCAGGCCGGCATTGCGCGTATGGCTCGTCAGGCAAGACCGTGATCCTGCAATCCCTGCCGCGGCCATCTGTCACGTGCATCAATTCCTTGCGACGGAATGCCTCGGCGGCAGTCTTGCGATTGAAAACAATGCCGGCCATTTG
>JBKJOY010000022.1:0-4554 GCA_046595415.1 Thermomonas sp. | reverse complement strand
GGTAACAGCAACGTCTCCATTGCAGACCTGATCGTGCTGGGCGGTGTGGCTGCAGTGGAGAAGGCGGCGAAGGATGCTGGTGTATTGGTCAGCGTTCCGTTCAAGCCGGGCCGCACTGACGCCTCACAGGAGCAGACCGACATAGACTCTTTCGCCCCGCTGGAACCGTTCGCCGATGGCTTCCGCAACTACCTGAAGGACGCCTCGGCGGTGCCGGCCGAACAACTGCTGGTCGACAAGGCACAGCTGCTCACCCTTACCGCACCCGAGATGACTGCGTTGGTCGGCGGCATGCGCGTGCTGGGCGCGAACAGTGGCGGCTCGAAGGATGGTGTGTTCACCCATCACTCGGGCGTGCTGGGCAACGACTTTTTCGTCAACCTGCTGGACATGGCTACGCAATGGAAGGCGACCGGCCGCAACACCTACGCAGGCCATGACCGAATGTCCGGCGCCGCGACATGGACCGGCACCCGCGTCGACCTGGTGTTCGGCTCGAACTCGGTGTTGCGTGCGCTGGCCGAGGTCTATGCCAGCGCCGATGGAAGGGAAAAGCTCGTCCACGATTTCGTGGCGGCCTGGGACAAGGTGATGAACCTCGATCGATTCGACCTCCATTGACCTAGTGATGCTTGCTCCAACACGAACGGCCGCGCAAGCGGCCGTTCGTGTTTCCGGCCGCTGGGAATCCAAGATGAGAGCTCATGTGGAGCGCTGTTGGCATCGTGGCGGGTTGACCTGGGCCAGGGATCGAGACAATCACATGCACTCCGATTCGTCGCTGATACCTTAAGTGTCCACGGGGCGACCGCCCGCACACCAAGGACAGCGTCATGAGCACATTGACCGACGACATTTTCTCCCAGCTTTCGGGGCCGGCACTGCAACAGATCAGCCAGCAACTTGGCGCCGGCCATGCGCAGACCGCGGGTGCCGTGGCAGCGGCACTGCCAATGATCCTGGGCGCACTGGGCCATAACGCCAGCCAGCCGCAGGGCGCTCAATCGCTGTTCGGTGCACTTGGAAAGGACCACGCGTCTGGTGGCGGCGTCGCCGACATCCTTGGCGCGGTGCTCGGCGGCCAGCAAAACCGCCAGACCGATGGCTTGGGCCAGCTTGGCCATATCTTCGGTGGCCAGCAGCAGACCGCCGAAACCGGCCTCGGTCGAGCCACCGGCCTAGGCAGTGACAAGGCGCAGATGCTGATGAAAATCCTCGCACCAATCGTGATGTCCTACCTCGCCAAGCGCATGTTCAGTGGCGGGCAGCAACAAGGATCCGCGCAAGCCCTCGGTGACATCCTCGGCCAAGAACGCCAGCAGGTACAGCAGCAAGGTGGGATTGGCGGCGGCTTGCTTGGTGCGGTGCTGGACCGGGATGGGGATGGCCAATTGGGTCTGGGTGACCTGTTGAAAATAGGCGTGGGGGCGATGAGCGGACGCAGCTGAGTTATCGCGATCATTGCACGACGATTGCCTCTGATGCGGCACTCGTCGTTTGCGCATGGAAAGCTAGATCGTCTACTTGTACAGATATTTCGGCTGGCAAAGTTGCACCAGCAACGAACGCTCCAGCATGCCGGGACTCCAATAACGCAGATAGGCATCCGGGAAAGGCGGTTTTTCCCGGTACATCGGGTTGAGGTTCCATTCGCCAAGCGGGTGCCGGAGCGCGTATTCCATCAAGGCAAGCTGCAAGTCGTAGCGGCGCTTGGCGATGATATGCCCGCCGCGCTTGCGGCCCAGCTTGTAGAACACGTCATCACCCGGGCGAGTGAGCTTGACCGCACTCGAATTGACGAGCTCCTTCATGACACCTGACACATAACACACGTACATATGGCTTCTGACCCGCGTCACCGGCCCCGCCTGATTGGCGATGGCGATTTCGACGAAGCTACCGATTATTACTGATGCAAGTGGAGCGAACGGACCTGCCACCTTGGACAGCGACAAGCCGATTTCGACCAGGTCGGCGAGTGCCGCGACCGGATCGTGATCGTTAACCCGTCCACGAACCTTGTCGCCCAGCTCCACGGCTTTTTGCGCGACCTCGAACACTTTTCGTGCCTCATAACCGAGGTTTTCGAGCGCGCTGATCGTCTCGCCGGCCGCTGTCCCGACCCCCGCGCTGCAGGTAGCCAACAGGATCGACCAGGGATCGTCGGGATCGGGGCCGATCGGATTGGTTGGCATCTTCGCGATCCCCTTGCCAATCTCGTAGGCCTCGTCAATCAGAACTTCAACGACTTTTTTCCCGTTACTCAAATCCTGATCGAAATCATGGCTATAGGCTTCCATGTCGAAATAGGCCTTGCGCGCAGGGATGCCGGCCAGGATGTGTTTCCGTTCGGCCTGATCGTAAAGTCTTTCCCGTTCGATCGCCGTATTGGCGGCCGCAATATTGTTCACGGTGTCTTTGATGTGGAAGCCTACCCCGGTCACCCACCATAGCCGGTCGGATGTGCGCCCCCAGAAAAACGCGACGTGCACCCGCCACATCCTCGGACCGCCCTTGGCCGGCAGGGCCATCGTGGGCGGTGCGTGCTGGATGTATTGCAGCACCTCCTGGAACCCTTCCGCCTGCATCACCAGGTGCATGGCACGATGTCGGCTCACAAACCCGCCAATCCAGTCAGTCAGGGCCAACACGAATTGCTGCTCGTTCTGGTACGGGACATCCTTGTGATAGACCCCATTGCCAAGCACCGGGGGCTGCTGCTGCGAAACCTTGATGCGTCCCATACACACCTCCACGACATACGCACACCGGCCAAGCGCCGGGATGGAACTTGCTATGTACGACAACCCGATGGATGGCTCGCTCGGTGCTGCATGGGTCCAGCGCATGCTGCGCTGGCGTGTACCTCCCCACCATTGGCGGAACGGTCTATCGGTACCGGTCTCACGGTCTATTCCAATCAGTGCATGCGCTCGGATCGGGACCCGGAGGTATCACGGCGGTGCACCCATTGGTTTGATCGCGCAGTGCCCGCCAGCGTCCTGATCGCAGCAATCCGATGGCGGCACAGGCTGCGCGGCACGAGCGAAATGTCAGAGTGCGTCGAGATCACCCAGCGCGTGGATCAACCGCCGCGCGCGCTTGTCCGGCTTGGTTTCCGGAGCGCGGAACCCAGCGCGCTCCGCGGCCCGCACTTCACGTGCATGTTCGCGCGCCAATCGCGACGCCTCTGACTCGCGGTACAGCGCTTGCGCGATGCTCGCCGATCCGCGCGAATTGCTCAGCACCATGACTGCAACCTCGAAGCGTTCTTCGCCACGCGCAATCATCAATGCATCGCCAACGCGAACACCCCGCGATGGCTTCGCGCGTTGGCCGCCGATATCAACCTTGCCGGTTTCGATGGCGTGCTTGGCAAGCGCGCGCGTCTTGAAGAAACGAGCTGCCCACAACCAAAGGTCGAGGCGAACGCTGGGAACTGAGGTGTCAGGTTGCATGGCTGATCGCATGAGATGAATCCTGCCAGAAACGCAAACGGCCACCCGAAGGTGGCCGCTGTGCGTGGAGCAAGTGCTGCCCTTATTCGGCAGCGGCTGCCGTCGCGGCGGCGGCTGCAATCGCAGCGGCCTTGGCCTTGGCATTGCCCGCCAGATCTTCCTTGATGCGCGCCTTCTTGCCCTGCAAGCCACGCAGGTAATACAGCTTGGCAGCGCGGACGTCGCCGCGGCGCTTCACGGTGACCGAATCGATCACGGCGCTGTGGGTCTGGAACACGCGCTCGACACCGAAGCCATGCGAAATCTTGCGCACGGTGAACGCGGAGTTCAGGCCGGCGTTCTTCTTGCCGATCACCACGCCTTCATACGCCTGGAGGCGTTCGCGATTGCCTTCCTTGACCTTGACGTTTACGACGACAGTGTCACCTGGACCAAAGTCCGGCATCTGGCGCGTGACCTGGGCGGATTCGAATTCCTGAAGCAGGGTATGGATCGATGGCTTGTTCATGGAGCACCTTTCTTGCGTGCAGTAGCACGCGCCTGTTGGAGTAGTTGTATGCGCGAGTGCACGTGGACCCGCGTCATGGCATGGATGGAACCGATTACGTGGAGCGATTACTTGGAGCAAGGTATAGCCAAGCCGAACATTATAGCGGCAATTTTCCCTGCAGGGATAGAGGCTTAGGCATCTTCGCCGGAATCGTGGAGCGCCTCGGCATAGTGGTCACGGAAGGCCTGCAGCAGGATCCGGTCCACTTTCGACAAGGTGGCCTCGTCCAGCAGGTCCGGTCGCCGCAACCAGGTCCGGCCCAACGACTGCATCCGCCGCCAGCGGGCGATGCCGGCGTGGTTCCCGGACACCAGCACCTCGGGAACCGAGCCAAGCGCATGCTCGACAGGGCGCGTGTAATGCGGGCAATCCAGCAGGCCATCGCCTTCGAAACTGTCCTGCACCGCCGATTCGGCGACGTTGAGGGCCCCTTCCTGCAAGCGGGCGACCGCATCGATCAGCACTGCAGCCGCCAATTCGCCACCGGAAAGCACGTAGTCGCCGATCGAGAGTTCCTCATCGACATCGGCCTCGATGAGACGCTCA
>JBKJOY010000010.1:0-2673 GCA_046595415.1 Thermomonas sp. | reverse complement strand
CTGCTCGAACGCACGCACGGCGTACTGCTCGATCGTGTCCGGCGCGGTGGTAGGCACCATCAGCACCTGCAACTGGCTGCCCTTGCGTTGCTGGAGGCCCAATGCCTGTTGCTCGAGTTGCTGTTTCGATGCCGCATCCAACGTGCCGGTGGTGTCGACCACCGGCGAATCGAACACGGGAATCACGGCCTGCGTCTGCGCAGCTGCCGCAAATGACAACACAAGCAGGCACAACGCCAACATGATGCGGATCATGGTGAACCGCGGCTTCATTGGCGTACGACCGGGGAAATCGGCACGGAGCCGCGATCAGGCGCCAGGCGCAGGCTGGGCCGGGGTGGGCGCAGACGGCACGGGAGCGCCGAAATCCACGGTCGGTGCGTTCTGGATGCGGGCCTCATCTTCCACCGTGAAGTTGGGCTTGGGCTTGTAACCAAAGACCATCGAGGTCAGGTTGACCGGGAACTGGCGGATGTAGGTGTTGTAGTCCTGCACCAGCGTGATGTAGCGGCCACGCGCCACCGTGATCCTGTTTTCAGTGCCTTCCAACTGGGTCTGCAGATTGAGGAAGGACGCATCCGCTTTCAGGTTCGGGTAATTCTCGGTGACCATCAGCAACCGGCCCAATGCCTGCGACAAATCGCCCTGCGCGGCCTGGTACTTGGCGAGCGAGGCCGCGTCCGATGCATCCACATTGATCTGGCTGACCTTGGCGCGTGCCTCGGTGACCGCAGTGAGCACCTGGGCTTCGTGGGCCGCGTAGCCCTTGACCGTCGAAACCAGATTGGGAATCAGGTCGGCACGACGCTTGTATTGGTTGAGTACCTCGGACCAGCCGGCCTTGACCGCCTCGTCCTTCTGCTGGATCCGGTTGTAACCGCAACCAGACAGCAACATCGCCAACAACAGCAGCAAGATCACGCGCATGGGAATGATTCCTTGGGTATCGATCGGGGAAGACTGCAGCATTGAATCATCAAGCCTCGTGAACACGTGTCGGAACGCGACTTCAGTCTTGCATGCCACGCAGGCGGGCATTGCGCTTGGCCCACAGGTTCAGACCCTCGACCAGCGCGGAGAAGCCCATCGCGCCGTAGATATAACCCTTTCCGACATGTATCCCGAAGCCGTCCAGCACCAGGAATACGCCGACTAGCACGATGAACGCCAGCGCCAGCATCTTGATCGTCGGATTGCGGTCGATGAAACGGCCCAACGGCCCGGACGCAAGCAACATCACGCCCACTGCAAGCAGGATCGCGGTCACCATGATGATCTTCTGGTTGGCCATGCCGACGGCCGCGATCACCGAATCCAGCGAGAACACGATATCGATCACGGCGATCTGCGCGATCACCATCCAGAACGAGGTCATCGGCTTGGTGCTGACGTCTTCCTCATCCTGCTCGCCCACCACCAGATCGCGGATTTCCATGCTGCCCTTCACCAGCAGGAACACGCCACCCACGATCAGGACCAGGTCGCGGATCGAGATCCCCCTGCCGAACAGCTCGAACAAATCGCTGGTCAAGCCTGCCAGCCAAGCCAAGGTCAGCAGCAGCACAATGCGGGTCACGCATGCGACGGCGATGCCGAACCTGCGGGCTTTCTCGCGGCTGGCATGGGGCAATTTGCTGACCGCAATCGAGATGAACACCAGGTTGTCGATGCCCAGCACGATCTCGATCGCACTCAGGGTCAACAAGGTGATCCATGCCTGCGGATCGGTCAGAAGTTCCATC
Source organism: Thermomonas sp. (assembly GCA_046595415.1). Lineage (GTDB taxonomy): Bacteria > Pseudomonadota > Gammaproteobacteria > Xanthomonadales > Xanthomonadaceae > Thermomonas. The sequence continues at coordinate 931 of JBKJOY010000010.1, read as the reverse complement.
ATTGCGTGTAGTTCTCGTTATTGCTGCAGCACGCGTGGGCCAAGGATCAGCAACCACACCAGGATCACGTTCATCATCAGCAAGAAGACCGCCGCCGAACCCATGTCCTTCGCGCGACCGGCAAGTTCATGCTGTTCTGCGCCATAGCGTTCGATGACCGCCTCGATCGCGGAATTGAGCAGTTCGCAACTCAATACCAGCAGGCAGCTGCCGATCAGCAACGCGCGCTCGACACCGTTCTGGCCGAAGTACCAGCCCAGCGGACCTGCGATCACGAACAACACCACTTCCAAGCGGAAGCTGGATTCATTTAGCCAAGCCGCACGCAGTCCCTGCAGGGACCACTGCGTCGCCTTCATGATCCGCGCAGGGCCGCGCGGCAAGTGACCGTAATGATCAGACATGCATCGGCACGCCATGGTCGACAGGTTTGCGGCGATGGCGTTGGGGCATATGCGTCAAGCGGTCCAGTGGGATCGGCGCGTGATGCCCCGATTCCCGGATTTTGCCACAGGGGCCATGTTTACGCGTGCGAGCCATTGCCAACACCACGGCCCGCCGAATACGCAGGCCAATGAGCGATGCGATACCCGGTTGGCACGGCTGGCTATTGCTGGCGTAATGCCTCGATCGGGTCCAGCAGGGACGCCTTGCGCGCCGGGTAGTAGCCGAAGAACAAGCCCGTGCCGATCGAAAACGCCGCCGCCAGCATCACGACTTGGGCGTTCAACTGCACCGGCAAGTCGCCGAGTTTGCCCACGATCAACGCTCCGACCACGCCAATCGCAATGCCGATCACACCACCGATCAACGAGATCAGCATGGCCTCGGCCAGGAACTGCCGGCGTATGTCGCTGGGGCCAGCGCCGACCGCCATGCGCAGGCCGATCTCACGGATGCGCTCGGTCACCGACACCAGCATGATGTTCAT
>JBKJOY010000033.1:0-2501 GCA_046595415.1 Thermomonas sp. | reverse complement strand
GTGCAGGACATGCACGGACTGGTGTGGGAATGGACCGAAGACTATTCCGCTTTGCTGGTCGATGCGGACAACCGCAAGCAAGGCGATGCCGATACCGCCAGGTTCTGCGGCGCAGGTGCGCTTTCGATGGACGATCGCGAGAATCACGCGGTGCTGATGCGGGTGGCCATGCTGTCATCGCTAGGCGGCGCGGACGCCACCGCGAACATGGGTTTCCGTTGTGCAAGGAGTGCGAAATGACAAATCTTTTTCGAGGCCATCTGTTCGCCATCGCAATGCTGCTTTCCGGTGGCGTGGTGTCGGCCGGCCTGCTTGCTTCCGATGCGTCCGCGGCGGGCAAAACGGCGCCCTTGCCAGCCGATTCGCTGTACCAGCTGTCGCTACCGCTCACCGACCAGGACGGCCACACCGCGAACTGGGGCACGCGCCGTGGCAAGCCGCAACTGGTCGCGATGTTCTATACCTCCTGCCAGTACATCTGTCCGCTGATCGTGGATTCCGGCAAGGCGATCGAACGGCAATTGGATGCCAAGCAGCGGAACAAGCTGGGCATCCTGCTGATCAGCATGGATCCGCAGAACGACGATCCAGCCACACTGAAAACCGTGGTCGACAAACGCAAGCTGGATACCAGCCACTGGACGCTGGCCTCGCCACCCAAGAAGGATGTGCGCGCAGTGGCCGGGGTATTGAACATCCGCTATCGCGAATTGGCCGATGGCAGCTTCAACCACAGCAGCGCGTTGGTCCTGCTGGATGCCGATGGTCGTATCCTGGCCCGTACCGAGAAAATGGGCAGCGATCCCGATCCGGAATTCGTGGCTGAAGTGAAAAAAGCGCTGCGCTGAGGCGCTTTCAGGCTGGCGCGCGGCGCGTCTGTGTTCTGGGGACCTCGGCTTCGCAGCCACTCGCCGCGGCCTGCAAGCCTGCGACATCGAGGATCTGCACACGCCGACCGTGCACGGCGATCACACCTTCCTCGTGCAAGCGGCTGAAGCTGCGGCTCACGGTTTCAACCGCCAGCCCGAGATGGCGCGCGATCTCTTCGCGGCTCATCGGCAGCTGGAAATCATCGCTGGGTTGGCCGATGCGCCGGTAGCGTTCGCTCAATCCTTGCAGGAACAAAGCGATCCGTTCGCTGGCCTGGCGGCGCGTCAGCACGTCCAGGTGATCCTGGTCGCGATCGCTGCTCTGGCCCATGACGCGCAACAACTGCATCTGCAAGCTTGGCAACCGCGCGGCGACATCGGCCAGCTCATTGAACGGCAGTTCGCAAACCCGCGCCTTGCCCAGCGCGATGGCCTCACAGCGGTGGTACCCGCTGCCGATGGCGTCCAGCCCGAACAATTCACCCGGCAAATGGAAGCCCAGCACGTGCTCCTCTCCCGCTTCGGTGATGCCGATCGTCTTGATGGTGCCTTCGCTGGCCACGAAGACAGACTGCAGCGGGTCACCGACGCGGAACAGGCGATCGCCAGCCTCGAGAGGACGACGCCGTTGGACCACATCTTCCAGACGCCGCAGGTCATCGCCTTCGATGCCTGCCGGCAGGCACAACTGTTGCAGTGAACATTCGGCACAACTACGGCGCAGGCGCACCAAATCGATGGGGATTGGATCGTTCATGCGCGGATCCCGCGACGGCGCTGGCGCGCCGCAAGCCCCGAGTATCAAGCAATTGCACACCCGCCACCGTGATGCCCGGCTGCTTGCAGCGGCGAATTGATCCAGATCAAGTCGCAGAAGGACCCTGCTGCCTACCATTGCGGCAAGTATCCGGAGGCGCGCATGCAGGCCCTGAGCAACACCTATAACGACAAGGTCGTCCTTCAATTCTCCATCGCCACCGTGGTCTGGGGGATCGTCGGCATGCTGGTAGGGGTGATCATCGCAGCCCAGCTGTACTTTCCAACCCTGGGTGAAGGCATCCCGTGGCTGAGCTATGGACGTCTGCGGCCGCTGCATACCAATGCCGTGATCTTCGCCTTTGGCGGCTGCGCGCTGTTCGCCACCTCTCTGCATGTCGTCCAGCGCACCTGCCACGTGCGCCTGCTATCCGACCGGCTGGCGGCGTTCGTGTTCTGGGGCTGGCAACTGGTCATCGTCGCGGCGGCGATCACGCTTCCCATGGGCCTGACCCAAGGCAAGGAATACGCGGAACTCGAATGGCCGATCGACCTGCTGATCGCGGTGGTCTGGGTCAGCTACGCCGTCGTGTTCTTCGGCACCATAGGCACCCGCAAGATCCGCCACATCTACGTGGCCAACTGGTTTTTTGGCGCCTTCATTTTGGCTGTGGCGCTGCTGCACATCGTCAACAGCGCGGCCATCCCGGTCAGCCTGACCAAGTCGTATTCGGCCTATGCCGGGGTGCAGGACGCGATGGTGCAGTGGTGGTACGGCCACAACGCGGTGGGATTTTTCCTGACCGCGGGCTTTCTGGGGATCATGTACTACTACATCCCCAAGCAGGCCGGCCGCCCGGTCTACAGCTACCGGCT
>JBKJOY010000407.1:0-12114 GCA_046595415.1 Thermomonas sp. | reverse complement strand
GATGAAAGGCTTGAAACGCAAAAAGCCGGCTACGCTCGCGCGTGCCGGCTTAGTGCACCAGCGAATTGCGCTCAGTACAGGCGCTGGCGCTTGGTGACGTCGCGCGAACTGCGGCGTGACTGGCGCTTCACGGCAGCTGCAGCCTTGCGCTTACGCTCCTGGGTCGGCTTCTCGTAGAACTCGCGCTTGCGGGTCTCGGCCAACACGCCGGCTTTCTCGCAGGTGCGCTTGAAGCGACGCAGGGCAAATTCAAAAGGTTCGTTTTCGCGGACTTTGACGCTTGGCATCGTTTAAATCTCTGTTCTGGTTTCTGCCCGAATGGAGCGGGCGAGCCGTGCATGATAGCAGCGCCTCAAGTTCCGATGCAAGATACCCTGATGAGTAGGCGCCAATGAGAGCAGGCCCATGAAAGTACTTGGCATCGAATCTTCCTGCGACGAAACCGGCGTCGCCATCTACGACACCGCCATTGGCGGCGCGGCGGGCCTGCGCGCGCATGCACTGTATAGCCAGATCGCGCTGCATGCCGCATACGGCGGCGTCGTGCCGGAACTGGCCAGCCGCGACCATGTGCGCAAGCTGTTGCCACTGGTCCGGCAAACCCTGGCCGAGGCCGGGATGGACGTCGGCGACCTCGATGGCGTGGCCTACACGGCCGGGCCGGGCCTAGTGGGCGCGTTGCTGGTGGGCGCCGGGGTGGCGCGTTCGCTGGCGTGGGCGCTGGACCTGCCGGCGATTGGCGTGCATCACATGGAAGGCCACTTGTTGGCGCCATTGATGGAGGATGACGCGCCCGAGGCGCCGTTCGTCGCCTTGCTGGTCTCCGGCGGGCATACCCAATTGGTCGCGGTGGACGCGATCGGTAGCTATCGCTTACTCGGCGAGACCTTGGACGATGCCGCCGGCGAGGCCTTCGACAAGACCGCCAAGCTGATGGGGCTGCCGTATCCGGGCGGCCCGCAGCTGGCGCGTATCGCCGAAACCGGCACGCCGGGCGTCTTCAAGTTTTCGCGACCGATGACCAACCGCCCGGGCCTGGATTTCAGTTTCAGTGGGTTGAAGACGCAGGTGTTGATGGCGTGGCGTGCCAGCGACCAGTCCGACACCACCAGAGCCGATATTGCCCGCGGTTTCGAAGACGCAGTAGTGGAGACACTGGCGATCAAGTGCGAACGTGCGCTGGATGCCGCTGGCTGCAACACATTGGTGGTCGCCGGCGGTGTGGGCGCCAACAAGCGTTTGCGCGAACGCCTGCATGCGATGGCGGCCCAGCGCGGTGGCCGCGCGTGCTTCCCGCCGCCGGCGCTCTGTACCGACAATGGCGCGATGATCGCGTTTGCGGGTGCGCTGCGCCTTGAGGCCGGACAGCACGACGATGCGGTCGTGCACGTGACCCCGCGCTGGGACATGGCGACGCTGCCGGCGCTTTAGGGCCTGCTTTGGCATTTTGAGGGCGCACGAAAATTCGCTGCGGCGAGACCGTCGGGTGTTTGCGTAGCGGCATTTCGAGCCGCGTAGCGAACACGCGACGGTAGGCGCCGCCTCCACGTTGCACGCTGCTGCCGTTATCCTGTTGCCATGACAGACCACGTCTTCATCGAAGGGCTGGAGATCGACACCCTGATCGGGATCTACGATTGGGAACGACGCATCCGGCAAACCCTGGTGTTCGATATCGAGATGGCCTTCGACAATCGCGTGCCGGCGGCCACTGACGACATCAGCAAGACCTTGAACTACAAGGATGTCAGCAAGCGCCTGATCGAGTTCGTGGGGCAGTCGGAGTTCGGGTTGGTGGAAACGCTGGCCGAACGCTGTGCCGCGATCATCCTGGAGGACTTCGGCGTGGCGAAGGTACGGCTCAAGCTGAGCAAGCCGGGCGCCGTGCGCGGTGCGCGCGCCGTGGGCGTGATGATCGAACGTGAAAAGGGGTCAGAGTGAATTTCCTGCTCAGCCCGCTGGTCCGGTCGTGATGCCTTGTCAGGAAACTTCACTCTGACCCCTTTTGCGAAGGCCTATCTCAGCCTCGGCAGCAACATCAATGCCGAGGCCAACCTGCATTCGGCGACCCGCGCATTGCGCGAACGATTTGGCGAGATCGTCCTGTCCCAAACGTATGTTTTCCCCGCGGTGGGATTCGAGGGCGGTGATTTCCTCAATGCCGCCGCGATCATCACCAGCGACCTTGATCCGCATGCATTGAACGATTGGTTGCATGCGCTGGAAGATGCGCATGGCCGCGACCGCAGCGGGCCACGTTTCGGCGACCGGCCGCTGGATCTCGACATCGTGTTCTATGACGATTTGATCCTTGACGGCCCGGGCCATCTGCAACTTCCACGCGATGAGCTGCGGCATGCCTTTGTGCTCAAACCATTGGTCGATATCGCCCCAGGGCTGGTCGATCCGCGGACTGGTCGCACGCTGTTGCAACTGTGGGAAACCCATCCAGAGCATGGTGATCCGCGCTGGGAGCAGCAGGCCGTTCCAGACGGCATTCCCGGCTGACCGCTGTTGCGGCAGGCGATTCACTACAATCCCCGCACCATCCACCGGAGAACGACCATGGGCAAGTTCCAACGTAGCTGGGCACTGACCAAGGGGAGTTTCCAGGTGCTCCGTTCGGACAAAGAGCTGATGGTGTTCCCATTGGTGGCGTCGCTCGCCGCAATCGTGGTCGCAGCGACATTCGTACTGCCGATGTTCGGTCTGGGATTGTTTGAGCACATGGACGGCGGTGGCCGCTCGATCGAGCTTTACATCTGGATCTTCGCGTTCTATCTGGTCCAGTATTTCGTGATCTTTTTCTTCAATTCGGCGCTGGTCGGCGCGGCGATGATCCGCCTGGATGGTGGCGATCCGACCGTTTCGGATGGCCTGCGCATCGCCCGCGGCAAATGGAAGCAGATACTCGGCTACGCGGCGATCGCCGCGACGGTCGGGATGATCCTGCGTGCGCTGGAACAGCGCGCCGGGTTCCTGGGTCGGATCGTGATCGGTTTCATCGGCGTGGCGTGGACCGCAGTGACTTTCCTGACGGTGCCGGTGCTGGTGGCACGCGACATCGGTCCGGTGGATGCGGTCAAGCAAAGCGCCAGCCTGCTCAAGCAGACATGGGGCGAAAACCTGATCGGCAACGGTGGCATCGGTCTGGTGTTGGGCCTGTTCAATGTCGCACTGATGCTGATCGGCGGCGGCATCGTGGTGTTCCTGGCCACGCAGGGATTGGCGACGTTGGCGATCGCAGTCGGTGTGCTGGTGGTGGTTGCGGTGATCGTGACGGCGCTGGTGCAGGCGGCGTTGGCGGGCATCTATTCGGCTGCCCTGTATCGCTATGCCATGGCCGGCGACGCGCCGCAGGGCTTCGACGGGCTGCTGTTGCAGAATGCCTTCCAGCGCAAGATGTAAGCGCAATGCGCCCGGGCGATTCGCTTTCGTCGCATGGCTGCGATGAGAGCGAAGCGACGGCTCACGAGGTCACATTGAGCGTCCGCCGTCGACGTGCAGGGTCTGTCCAGTCACATAACTGGCATCGTTCAACAGCCAGGACACCACGCCCGCGATTTCCTCCAGCGTGCCTAGTCGCTGCAACGGCGTGCGCGCCAGCATTGCGGCTTGTGCGGTTGCATCGCCGGGATGGTCGGGCCAAAGGATGGCGCCTGGCGCGATGGCATTGACGCGCACCTCGGGGGCGAGATCGGTCGCCAGCGATTTGGTCAGCATCAGCAGCGCGGCCTTGGCCATGCAATAGATCGGGTGATTCGCGAGCGGCTTTTCACCATGGATGTCCGCAAGATTGACGATGCCGCCATGCGCGGCGCGCAAATGGGGTGCGGCAGCCTGGGATAGGAAGAGCGGCGCGCGCGCATTGCTGGCGAACAGGTCGTCCCACTGCGCTGGCGTGGCGGTGCCGATCGGCGTGGGATAAAACCCCGATGCGTTGTTGACCAGTGCATCCAGCCGGCCGAAATGCCCTACGGTTTTCGCGACGAGTTCGGGCAGACGATCGAATTCGGCAAGGTCTGCTTGCAGCGAGATGACGCTGCCGGCGCGTCTGCCATTCAATTCCGCCAGCAGGGCATCCATCTCCATCTGCGAATGGCGATAGTGCAGCGCCAGGTTGTAGCCGTCGGCGTGCAGGCGATGTGCGATGGCCGCGCCGATGCGACGTGCGGCGCCGGTGATGAGCGCCACCTTGGCGGGTGGTGAAGCGAGTCCAGGCATGGGTGGCGTTATCCTGCGCACTTGTCGAACCTTATTGAATCATGACCACGCCACGACCACCTGCACCGCCAAGCTCGTCGTCACGCGGGCCATCCACACCCGATGCCGATGCGCTGGCCCATAGCGACCATCTGCGCATGCTGATCCAGGAGCAAATCATCGCCGCGGGCGGCGGCGTGCCGTTCTGGAAGTTCATGGAGATGGCCTTGTACACGCCGGGCATGGGCTACTACAGCGCGGGCGCGATGAAGTTCGGGCCTGCCGGTGATTTCGTGACCGCGCCGGAACTGTCGCCGTTGTTCGCCGCCTGCGTGGCCGATGCAGTGACGCCAGTGCTGCAGCAGCTGGGGCCCGATGCGGAATTCGTCGAGATCGGTGGCGGCAGCGGCGCATTTGCAGAAACCGCCTTGGCGAAACTGTTGGCCAACGATGCGTTGCCGGCCCGGTACGCGATCCTGGAACCCAGCGCAGATCTGCGCGAGCGCCAGCGCGAACGCCTGCAGGAGCGCCTGCCGCCGTTGCTGTTCGAGCTGGTCGAATGGCTGGATGGGCCGGCGGACGCGGCTTGGAATGGCGTGCTGTTCGCCAATGAAGTCATTGATGCGTTGCCGACACCACGCTTCGTGATCCGCGATGGCGAGGTGTTCGAAGAACATGTCGGGTTGGATGGAGAGGGACGGTTCATGCGCACGGATCGGCCTGCCGACCCGATGCTGTCCGCAGCAGTCAGGAGCGTCGAGCGCCAGCTGCCGCAACCCTTTGCCGAAGGCTATCGCAGTGAATTGCTGGCGCAGTTGCCGTATTGGCTGCAGGCGGTGATGGGTGGACTGCAGGATGGCGCGATGTTGTTCATCGACTATGGCTATGCGCGCGGCGAGTACTACCAACCGCAACGAAGCGACGGCACGCTGCGCGCGTTCCGCCAGCATCATCTGGTCGGGGATGTGCATGCCTGTCCCGGGTTGCAGGACATCACCGCATCCGTCGACTTCACCGCGTTGGCGGAAGCCGGTACCGGCGCCGGCTTTGATTTCGTCGGCTACTGTTCGCAAGCCAGTTTCCTGATCGGCAATCGCTTGCAGGACAACTTCGCGCTCGCCGAATCGCGCGCGCCTGACGAGATCGCGCGGCAGTCACTGCGCCAGCAAGTCAAGCAACTCACCTTGCCCAGCGAAATGGGTGAGCGCTTCCAGGCAATCGGTTTCCAGCGCGGTGTTGAACTGGGCGCGGCATTCCTGGCCGGCGACCTGAGCCATCGGCTATGAACGCATCGCCTCGGCGTTTTGGAAAATCACTCAAGCCGTTCCGGCATCCGCTGCGGTGGTCGGCACTGTGGATGCTTGCACTCGCGGTGGTGGTGATCGGCTCACTGGTGCCCGCGGATGACTTGCCCGAAGTACCCAGTGGATTCGACAAGGTCGAACATTTCGCTGCCTACGCGGCACTCTCGGCGGGCGCCGTGCAGTTATTCGCACGCCGGCTCTCATGGGGCTTCGTCTGCGTACTGCTGGCGCTGATGGGCATCGGCCTGGAATACCTGCAGGCGCAAATGGGATTGGGCCGGATGCTGGATGCGCAAGACGCATTGGCCAATAGCATCGGTGTGTTGATCGGCTTGGCGACTGCATTCACGCCGTGGCGCGATGTGTTGCTGCGGTTCGATCACCGCCTCTGATTCAGCGGCGCGCGGCAGCGATCGCGTCGATGCGCGCGCGCGCCAGGGCTTCACCAATCGCTGGTCCACTCAGGCCTTGCGAGACATCGCTGCTGCGCACGCCCAACGCCACCTTGTGCAGGCGGCGTAGTTCATTCGCCTGCGGATAAGCGCGGTCTGCAAACCCGGTGCGGCCACGATTGTCCGCTTCACACACGGTGGCCAACTGGTCGATGCGTGCAGGCTTTCGGTAGCCGTCGCAGCGCGAAATCAAGGCGTGCACGGTGGCGTCTTTCAGCTCATCGAGGCGATGCACGTTGAGATGTTCGCGGCAGGCGATCACCGCAAGTTCGCGGTGTTCGGCAGGCACTTTCAGGCGCGCAGAAAGCGCATTCACCGCATCGATGCCGTGTTGTTCATGCATCACATGGCGCGGCAACTCAGCGGTCGGCGTCAGCGCCTTGCCGAGGTCGTGGCATAGGGCCGCGAAGCCGATCAGGTCATCGCCCGGCGCCAGCAGCGCGGCCAGATCGCAGACCAGTTCCGCGTGCACGCCGGTGTCGACCTCGGGATGGTATTCCGCACGTTGCGGCACGCCGTACAGCGCCTCGACTTCCGGCAAGATGGCGCCCAATGCATCGGCCTGGTGCAGGCTGCGCAGGAACGCGGATGGCTGCGTGCTGCGGAGCGCTTTCGAGAGTTCCTGCCAGATCCGTTCGGGCGCGAGGTCGGCAAGTTCGCCGTCGCTTGCCATCTGCCGCATCAACGCCAGCGTTTCCGCTGCGATGGAAAACCCGAGCGATGCAAACCGCGCCATGAAGCGTGCGGCGCGCAGCACCCGCAACGGATCTTCGACGAAGGCATCGCCTACGTGTCGCAGCACGCGCGCCTCGAGGTCGGCGACGCCGTTGAATGGATCGACCAGGCTGCCGTCGGCGGCCTCTGCAATCGCATTGATGGTGAAATCGCGGCGGCGCAAGTCTTCTTCCAGCGTGACCGAGGGATCGGCGTGGACCACGAAGCCGGTGTGGCCGCGTGCGGACTTGCGCTCGGTGCGGGCGAGTGCATGTTCTTCGCTGGTCCTGGGATGCAGGAAGACCGGGAAATCACGGCCGACCTGGCGGAAGCCGGCATCGAGCATCTGTTCAATGCTGGCGCCGACCACCACGAAGTCGCGGTCACCGGGCGACAGCCCAAGCAAGCGATCCCGCACAGCGCCGCCCACGAGATAAGCACGTGCGTCCGCTGGAATCATGGTGCTGGTCATGCGGGAATCATCGGTCACCGTCGTCATCGCGACAACGCCTCAATGGCGTTGGCGAGAGGCGCGTTTGGGCTTGTCCGACGTCTGCGTCGTCGCGGGCCTGGCAGTATTTATATTGGCCTCCGGCGTGGGGCAAGTGAAGTTCTTGCGCGAACCGCCGTTGCTGCCCAGCAAGCGGTCGGACAGGCGAACCGCATCGCCATTGAGACGCCAGTCGTAGACGGTGCTGAAGGCCAGCACGCGCGCCACGTAGTCGCGGGTTTCCTTGTAGCTGATGGTCTCGATCCAGAAGTCCGGGTCCATCGTCGGGCGCTGCGAGACCCATCGATTCAACGGCGCCGGGCCTGCGTTGTAGCCGGCGATCACCTGGTAAGGCTTGCCGCCGTATTTGTCCATCAATTGGCGCAGGTAAGCGCTGCCAAGCACGATGTTGGTGTCGGCGTCATACAGGCTGTCTCCGCCATTCCACGGCACGCCTATTTTCGCTGCCACCGATGCGCCGGTGCCCGGCAGGACTTGCATCAAACCGCGCGCATCGGCGCTGGAGCGCGCATTCGGATCGAACACCGATTCGGCGCGGATTTCAGCCGCGATCCATGCCGGATCCAGGTTGTTGCGCGCGGCCTCGCGGGGGATGCTGGCATCGTGATGCAGCGGAAAACGTAGTTGATAGAGGCGAGTTTCATCGGGGTAGCGCTGGCCACCGACATTGACCAGGCCGAACACGCCGCGGTCGAACCAGCCGTTGTCTTGTGCCACTTCGACCGCAAGTCGCCGTTGCGCGTCATCGAAGCGCGAGAGCGCGTCATTCCACTCGCGCACTGCCCAGCCCTTCCGGTCCAGCGCGAACAGTTGCAGCGCGCGCACCAGGCTGTGGTCGCGGGCTACCACGGCTTTGTCCATGGCCGTGACCCGCGGCGTCCACGGGCACAACGCGTAAGGCTGCTGCAGCTTGTCGGCGGCCAGGAAGCCGTGGAAGTCGGAGGCCAATGAGGCTTGGCGATAGAGCGCCTGCGCGCCCTTGGCATCCCCCGTCAATTCGCTGGTGCGCGCCGCGAAATATCGCCAGCGTGAATCGCTGCGCTGCGGCTCATCCATGCGCTTGATGGCCGCCAATGCCGAAGTCCAGTCGCTGCGCGACATGGCCTCACGTGCTTGCCACTCGTGCAATTTGTCGTCGTACGCCGACGCAGGCACCGCAACCAGCCGGCGCGCGGAGTCGGGCAAATACGACGCAACCGTCCACATCGCGATTTGATAAAGCACGGCGCCGCGCTGGCTGTCATCGAAGCCAAGTGCTGCAGCAATGGCCGGCAACAGGGCCTCGGCGCGATCCGGCGACGTTTTCGCCAACTTGGCCAGCCCTGCTGCGGCGACCAAGCGACTGCGTGCGGTCCTCGGCCATTGCACGGCGCTCGCATCCGGCGCATCGAGATACGCGGCATAGCGATTTGCCAGCGCGATATCGTCCCCGCCGAGCCCGCTCGCAATTGAACGGATCACGCCGGATTGGCCTTCCGCTGCAGCTAGATCGATGCGATCCCAACGCATCGCCGCGGTCAGGTTGCCTTGCGTCGCCAAGTTGGCAAGCGGCGCATCGCAGGCATTCGGCAGGGAACGCCCGCTGCTGCGCCAGAGTGCCTGCGCATCACGCGTCCAGTCCGCATTTGTCCTGCCCAGCGCCATGCGGGCATTGAGCTGCATGCATCGCAGGGCGGTATCGTCGATGCCGTCCGCCCAAATGGCCAAAAATGCTTGCCACTCATTACGCTTGGCCAGCGCAGCCAGCCATTCGTTGCGGAACGCCTCGGCCACCGGTTGCCTGCGATAGTTCGCGATGAACGCCGCGCCACGTTCGATCGGCAGGGTGCTGAAATCCTTGCGCAATGCGGTGTATTCCAGCCAGCCGGCGAGGGGCTGCGTCGCGTAGCGGCTGCGGCTTATGTCATCCAGTTGTCCGCGTGCCGCGGCGTCGAAGGCGCTGCGAAGATCGGCATCCGGCATCGCGATCAATGTCTTCTGAGCGATGGCGGTTTGTGCCATGGCGCTGCCGCTGACCAGGCAGGTAGCGCCCAGCAGGGAGGCAAGTAATGAGGAAGTCACGATATGCATCGCTCGACTATAGCCGAGCATCCCTGAACTTTTTTGGCACGCGTGCCGTGTGTATCACGCTTGCTTTTCGCGCGTGCTGGTCAGCGCAGCGCAGCTTCCGGGACATCGAGTTCCACTGAAAGCGCCAAGTGGTCCGAATGCGCGGCTGGCATCGCCTGCATGCTGGCAACGGTCAGCGCAGGTGTCACCAGCATGTGGTCGATCGCGCGCTGCGGGCGCCATGACGGGAACGTCAACACGCAGGACAGCGGGGGCTGCAGGTTGGTGCGGGCGTACAGCTGCTGCATTTCCGGCTGGTCAGGATCGCAGTTGAAGTCGCCCATCAAGACCGCATGCGGATGGTCGGTGAGCAATTCGGCGATGAAGGCCAGCTGCGAACGCCTGGATTGCGCACCCAGCGACAAGTGGGCGATCGCGACGGTGAGCGCATGTTGGCTTGACCCGAAGTTGGCAAGAAGCACGCCGCGGCCCTTGACCCGGCCGGGCAGGGCGTGGTCTTCGACCGTGTGCGGTTCCAGTTTGCTCAGCAGGCCATTGGCGCTGGACGCCACGCCACCGACGCGGCGATTCGGTTGGTGGCTCCAATAAGCGAAGCCACCACGTTCGGCCAGATAATGGGTCTGGTTGGTGAAGCCGGAACGCAGGCTGCCGGGGTCGGTTTCCTGCAAGCCGACGATATCGTGCTGGCCTGCCAGCAGGGCGATCGTGTCCAATGCGCCGCGCTTGTTGCCCGCAGGCAACACATGCGACCAGCTGCGCGACACATAGTCGCTGTAGCCGCGCGTGCTGGACCCGGCCTGGATGTTCGCGCTGAGCAGCCGCAGCCGGCGTGAGCTCATGCCGGCTGCCGAGTTTGCATCAAGATGCCGCGGGCGCCTGTGCCGGCAGCTCGCTGGCGGGTGCTGCCGGCGGGGTCGCGGCCGGGGTTGCCGGGCCGGCGGCTGCAGCCTTGACCCGTTCGGCCACGATCAGCTGGTTGAGCACGCGGAACAGGTCGTCCACCGACTTGCCCTTGACCCGATACTTGCCATTGACGATGAAGGTGGGCGTGCTGGCTTGGTCGTCGCCGAAGGCCGCCATGACCCACTGGCGCGAGCGATTGACCTTGGCCGCGATGGCGAAGCTGGACATGCTGCTGACGAACTGCTTCGGGTCGGCGCCATAACCGGCATAGAACGCGGCGATCTGTTCCGGTGTGTCGTTGCCAAGCTCGCCTTTCAGCGTCTTGTCGAGGTGGATTGCACGGAACAATGCGTCATGGGTCTTGTCGACCAGGCCCATCGCATCAGCGGTGTAATAGGCCTTCGCGTAGTTGTCCCACATCGCGCCAAACGCTGCCGGGATGTAAACCATGTGCACATCGCCGGGGAATTTCGCCTTCATCGCGCGAACGGTGGGCTGCACGGCCGCGCAGTAGGGACACACGTAACCGAAGATCTCGGCCACCTCGATGCGGCCATCGGTGGTGTCGAACGGTTGGCCGTTCGGGATCTCGGCAAAGTCGGTTCCAGCGACTGGCGGCGGGGACTTTGCAGCGGCCTCAGCTGCAGCCTGTGCGGCGGCCTCGGCCTTGGCATTGGCCTCCGGATCCTCTGCGCTGGCCGTTTTGGTGGCAGGGGCCGCAGCATTGGCGGTATCGGCTTCGGCGACCGGTGCGGGCGTTTCGTTCTTGCAGGCGGCCAGCGGCAACAAGGCGATCAGGAGCAGGGCGAAGCGAGTTTTCATGTGGGTGTCCGGTCTCAGGAACGGGGTGGGGTTGACGCCTTGCCAGCCGGTTTGCGGCTGGCTGAAATCGCATCGATCACTGCGCGGGCGTTGGCCAGCAGGCTGTCGTAACTGTTGCCCAGCACCAGATACCGGCCGTCCACGATGACCGACGGGGTGCCCGGGATCTTGCTGCGCATCTGGAACTCACGTGCGGCCAGCATCTTCTTGCCCATGCTGGCCTTGTCCGCGAGTGCGGCATTGAAGACCTTGCCGTTGACGCCGGGTAGGCGCACGTAGAACGCGGCGACCTGTTGCAGGGTGGAATTCCTGGCCAACTCACCGGTTTCATGGATGGCGTCGAACATGCGCGCGTGTGTGGCCGGGACGGCCTTGGCGGCATCGGCGGCAAAATAGCCCAGCATGTACGGATCGTCCGGGGAAAACGCGGCTGGCATCAAGGACACATTGACCGACTTCGGCAAGGTGGCCTTCCAATTCTCTATCTTCGGGGCCATGTGCGCACAGTGCGGGCACCAATAGGCGAAGACCTCAATCACCTCGATCTTGCCCGGGGCCTGCGGCTGGAATGGTTTGCCGCCTTCGATGGGTGTGTATTGCTCACCTGAAGCCAAGCCCGCGAGCGCGGCGGGCTGCAGTTGCTGTGCATGCAGTGGCAGGGCCGCCGCAAAAGCCAGGCTAAGGACGGATATCAATCTGCGCATGGGCAAAGCCTCGAACGGTTAGGCCAGAAGCCCGGTAATGACTGGCTGAGCTTGGCCGACTGGCAGAGAACGCAGGATGAAGCGCGCAAGCTTCAATCGAGCAGACGCCGCTCAGTGGCCAGCGCTGACCTGTGAGCTAGCGGTATCGCGCGCATGCAATCCTTGAACGTAACTGCCGAGCGACTGGATTTCCTCGTCGGTCAGCGACTTTGCGACGCTTGCCATCAGGTTGAAGTGGGTCTTGTCTTTTTCGGTGGCGATGCCGGTGCGGTATTCCTGCAGGCGACGCACCACGTAGGCTGATTGCTGGCCATGCACGGCCGGATAGGCCGGGCCGGGATTGCCGGAGCCGGACGGACCGTGGCACGCCATGCACGCCGGGATGGCACGCGTGGGATCGCCGGCGCGGTACAGGCGCTGCCCGACTTCGT
>JBKJOY010000406.1:0-2809 GCA_046595415.1 Thermomonas sp. | reverse complement strand
TGTGTGAAGGCTTATGGCATCTGTTGCCATTGCAGGGCGAACCGCCAATGACGCGTTTTTTGGCGGAGCAGCTGGCGACCACGCACTGGTATTCGATGGAACCTGCGCGTCAGGATTTTGGTTATGTGCCGCAGGTCAGCGTGGCCGAAGGCTTGCAACGGTTGCGTACATCACTGGCTGCTTAGCCCGCCCACGCAGCCATCATCGCGAAGCGCCCTACAATGCGCGCATGAGCAAGTCGTCCTCCACGCCATCGCCCTTCAACTGGAAGCAGCCCGCCGGCCAGGCGCTCGAAGTCGCCTTGAATCGTGCGCTGGCATTGGACGAAGACACGCGGACTGCATTGCGACCGTTGGATGGTCAGCGTGTCGCGTTGCAGTTGAGCACACCGACGTTGGCGATTGAAATCCGCGTGGATGGCGATGCATTGCGGGTCGGACCAGTCGATGCCGGGCACCAACCGGATCTGGGCGTGCGTACATCACTGTCTGGCCTGCTCGGTCAGTTGCCGATGTTTCGTCGCGATGACGCACCACCCGTGGGCAAGCTGCGCATTGAAGGTGACGCAGAGCTTGCCCGCCGCTTGCAGCAGCTCGCACAAAACTTCGATCCGGACTGGCAACTTCCGTTCACCAAGGTCTTCGGTGACGTTGTTGGCGTGCAGATTGCAAAAGCGATTGCGGGGGCGCTGAAGCAGGCGCAAGTGGCCGGGCGCAATGTCGCCGAAACCGCTGCTGAATTCATCACCGAGGAAAGCCGCGACGTGGTGTCACGCGCTGAGCTTGAAGCATTCCATGACGACGTCGACGTCTTGCGCGATGACGTTGAACGCATCGCGGCGAAGATCGCACGCGTGCAACGCGGCAGGGTTGATCAAGGCAGTGGAGCAAGCGCATGAGCTCCTTGCTGCGCGCCTGGCGCATTGGCCGCGTGCTGCTGCGGTATCGATTGGACAACCTGCTGGACGACACCCCGGCCGGGCGTTGGCTGAAACTTGCGCGGCCGTTCGTACCGCGCGCGTCGAAGGAAGTGGCCTCGTTGTCGCGCGGTGCGCGCCTGCGCATGGCGCTGCAGGAACTCGGGCCGATCTTCGTCAAGTTCGGGCAGATCCTCTCCACGCGCCGTGACCTGATCCCGCCGGATGTCGCGGTCGAATTGACGCTGTTGCAGGATCGCGTCGCGCCATTCGATGGCCTGCAAGCGCGCGAGATGGTCGAGCGCGCGCTGGAGCGCAGCATCGAGGACGCGTACGCCAGTTTCGATACCACGCCGCTCGCATCGGCATCGATCGCACAGGTACATGCGGCGACGTTGCACGAGCGTGATGCAGGTCCGCGGGATGTCGTGGTCAAGGGGCTGCGGCCCGGCATTCGCCGCCAGATCGCCGCCGACGTGGCGTTGCTGCATCACATCGCCACGATTGTCGAGCGCACCCATCCGGCTGCCGACAAGATCCGCCCGCGCGACATCGTCACCGAGATCGAAGCGACGTTGTCGGGTGAACTCGACCTCCAGCGCGAGGCCGCAAATGCGTCGTTGCTGCGGCGGAACTGGTTGGGCTCGCCGGATCTGTACGTGCCGGAAGTGGTGTGGACCCACACCGCCGAACGCGCCATGACGATGGAGCGCGTGTACGGTATTCCGAGCGACGACATCGTCGCCCTGGACGCGGCCGGCATCGACCGCAAGGCGCTGGCCGCGAAGGGCGTTCGCCTGTTTTACCAGCAGGTGTTCCGGGACAATTTCTTCCATGCCGATGCGCATGCCGGCAACATCTGGGTGGATGCCACGCGCAAGGAAAACCCGCGTTTCATCGCGCTGGATTTCGGCATCATGGGCCAGTTGTCGAGCGAGGATCAGTACTACCTCGCCGAGAATTTCATGGCGATCTTCAATCGCGATTACCGCCGCATCGCCGAATTGCATGTGCAGGCAGGCTGGATGCCGGCGACGATCCGCATCGACGAATTGGAAGCGGCGACGCGCGCCGTGTGCGAGCCGTACTTCACCCGGCCGCTGTCGGAGATCTCGTTGGCTGAAGTACTGGTCAAATTGTTCCGCACCGCGCAACGCTACCAGCTGACCCTGCAGCCGCAACTGATCCTGCTGCAGAAGACCCTGCTCAACATCGAAGGTGTGGGTCGGCAGCTGGATCCGAAGATCGACATCTGGGCGGTTGCCAAGCCGGTGCTTGAACAGATCCTGGCCGACCGCTACAGCCCGCAGCGGCTGGCCAGTGAATTCCGCAAGCGCCTGCCGGAAATGATCACCCGCGCACCGGAAGTGCCGCGCCTGCTGCATGCGTGGTTGCAGCAACAGGTCGAAGGCAAGCACGAACTGCGCATGCGCTCGCACGACCTCGCCGAACTTGCGCGCACCGCCCGCGATGGCCAGAAGCGCGTGGTCGCAGCGATTCTTGGCACCGGCCTGCTGGTGGTTGCGGCGGTGTTGTACGGACTGGACGCCGGCGGTCCGCGCCTATGGGCCGTTCCAACCGCTGCATGGGTGGCGGGGCTCGGCGGCTTGTGGGCGTTGCTGGCAGCGTGGCCGCGGCGATAGAACAATTAGTGTTGGCGACGCGGGCAGTGGCTCAGGACCGCATCGCCCTCACTAGTGGTTTGACCGTCAGGCCCTGCACCAGAATCGAGAACACCACGACCGCGTAAGTCATGGCCAGGATCAGGTCGCGATACGGCCCTGCCGGCAGTGACAGCGCAAGCGCCACCGAGATGCCGCCGCGCAGGCCACTCCAGGTCAGGATTGCCCACGCATCGTCTGGCAGGCCAAACGAGCGTTTGCAGCTGGCCAT
>JBKJOY010000405.1:0-2847 GCA_046595415.1 Thermomonas sp. | reverse complement strand
CCGGAAAGCGAGGTTGCGGCCGACGCGCCGAGCAGCGCCAGGATGTCGCCATCCACTTCCGGGTTCATCGACATCACGGTCGCGATGATCTGCACTTCATTGCGGAAGCCATCCGGGAACAGCGGGCGGATCGGACGGTCGATCAGGCGCGAGATCAGCGTTTCCTTTTCGGTCTGGCGGCCTTCGCGCTTGAAGAAGCCGCCCGGGATGCGGCCGCCGGCGTAGAACTTCTCCTGGTAGTCGGCGGTCAGCGGGAGGAAGTCCTGGCCCTCGCGCGCGCTCTTGTTCGCAACAGCGCTGACCAGCACGACGGTGCCTTCGCACGACACCATCACGGCGCCGCCGGCCTGGCGCGCGATCTCGCCGGTTTCAAGGGTGACCTGGTGCTTGCCGTACTGGAAGGTTTTGCTGATCTTCGCCACTGTCTGGAATCCTTGGTTTTCTATCGTCTGCGCGCGGAGCCCCGCTCCGTGCGTCGCATCATTGGTTGATGCTGGGTGCGGCGGCTCGCCGCCTTCTGGTTTTGGTGCAAGCCGGCTTCAGGCCGGCAAAAGAACATGTCGCAAAAACAGCGTGCCCCAAAACAGAACCGCGGCGCATTCCTGCGCCGCGGTGGGGTGTTCAATCAGCGACGCAGGCCGAGTTTACCGATCAGCGCCTTGTACCTCTCTGCATCCTTGCGGTGCAGGTAGTCGAGCAGGCTGCGACGGCGGTTGACCATCATCAGCAAGCCGCGGCGACTGTGGTGATCCTGCTTGTGGGTCTTGAAGTGACCGGTCAGCATTTCGATGCGTGCGGTGAGCAGGGCGACCTGGACTTCCGGCGAACCGGTGTCGGCATCGCCGCGCTTGTGTTCATTGATGACTTTCTGGGTATCGATTGACATGTGCTTACCTTGTTGAGATGCGTGACCTGCAGGAACGCGCGAAACATCCTTGAATCAGGACGCTTGCCGCACCGCCCGGCTCGCCGTTAGCGGGAAAGATCTGAAGTTACGAATTGCATGGCTGCTTTTTGCATGGATGCAGCAGCGGAATTATAGCCCGACGAATCCCCTACGGGCAACGCGGGCATTGACTGCCCGGATGGGCAAACGCTCAGGAACCGGCCTTTTCGATCAGCACACCGGTCGCCGAAGCCCAGCGAAACAGGCGGGTCGGGCGCAGGCCACCCTCGGCATCGACTTCACCCAGGCCCAAACCGCGTCCTTGCTCGTCCAGCAGCGCCACCTGGCCGGCTGGCCGATACGACCCGCTCACGGGCTGCCCATAACTCAGGCGCTGCGCCTGTTCCTGGCTGACCCTGACTGACGGCCAGGAGGTCATCCCGGTCTCGATCGGCAGCACGCAGGCGTCTAGGACATGTTCGCCAGCCTGTGACAGGAGTTCTTCCAGCCCCTGCAAGGTCCACATCCGAGGCTCACGAAACGGATCGACCCAAAGCCTGCGCAGTTCCGCCACATGTGCGCCGCACCCGAGCAGTTCGCCCAGATCGCGCACCAGGCTGCGCACATAGGTACCGGACCCACATTCCACGTGCAGGCGCAGCAGGGGTACATCGCCATCCAGCAGGTCGGCGGCGTTGAGCAGGTCGAATGCATGCACGTCGATCTGGCGTGGCTCCATCTCGATCACCTCGCCGCGGCGCGCCTTGGCGTACATCGGTTCGCCACCACGCTTGAGCGCCGAATAGATCGGCGGCCGTTGCGAGACCGCGCCGGTCAATTGCCTCAACGCGGCATCGATGGTGTCGATGCTCAGCGCCGGCACCGGCCGCTCACGCAAGGGCTGCCCTTCGGCATCGTCGGTATCGGTGGTGATCCCGAGCCGCGCTACGGTCTCGTAGGCCTTGCGTGCGCCCAGCAGGCCGCCGGCAATCTTGGTCGCTTCGCCGAAACAGACCGGCAACAAGCCAGTGGCCAAGGGATCCAGGCTGCCAGTATGTCCGCCCTTGTCGGCGCGAAACAAATGCCGCACGCGCTGCAGTGCCTGGTTGGAGGAGAGGCCTTGCGGTTTATCGAGCAGCAGGATGCCGTCGAGCTGGCGAAACACCGTGCGCTCGCGCTTGGGGCGCGGTGCCGGCAGGTTATTCGGAATCGTCACTGGTGCGCAGGTCGCGCAGCAGGTTGTCGATGCGCTCGCCGCGATCCACCGACTCGTCGTAATGGAAATGCAGTTCCGGCACATGGCGCATCTTCACCGAGTGCGCCAACTGGTAGCGGATCTCCGGCGCGAGGGCCTTCAGCGCCTTGACGGTTTCGTCGGCACGCTCCGCGTCCAGTACGGTCACGAAGACCTTGGCATGCGCAAGGTCGCGGGCGACCTCCACGTCGGACACGCTGGTCGAACAAAGACCATGCTCGCGCACGGCCGCATGCACGATGGTTCCGAGCTCTCGGCGCAGTTGCGCCGAGACTCGATCAGTGCGGTGGAAAGCTTTCTTCGCCATGAGTTATGAGCGCGCGCCTTACAGCGTGCGCTGCACCTCGATGCGCTCGAAGCATTCGATCTGGTCGCCCGGCTTGACGTCGTTGTATGCCTTCACGCCGATGCCGCACTCGGTGTTGACGCGCACTTCGTCCACGTTTTCCTTGAAGCGGCGCAGCGATTCCAGTTCGCCCTCGAACACCACCACGCTGTCGCGCAACACGCGGATCGGCTTGGTGCGCTTGACCACGCCCTCGACCACCATGCAGCCAGCGACCGCACCGAACTTGGAACTGCGGAACACGTCGCGGACCTCGGCCGTACCAATAATCTCCTCGCGGATTTCCATGCCTAGCACGCCGGATGCGATCTGCTTCACCTGGTCGATCACGTCATAGATGATCGAGAAGTAACGCAGGTC
>JBKJOY010000189.1:0-8391 GCA_046595415.1 Thermomonas sp. | reverse complement strand
CAGGCTGAGCAGCAACAGGAAGAAAATCGCCAAGGCCAATCCAACCAACGCGTACTGGATCGGGTGGATGGGCAGTTGGCGGATGGTTTCGAACATGAAGAAGCCGACGAACGTCAGCAGCACGAACAGGATGCCGTACTTGCTGGCACGGTCCACTTTCGAATACAGGTTCACTGGCTCCACCAGTGACAACCCCACGGCATCTATCGTGCTCGAACGGGAGGCGGCCTCGGCTGCACCGCGCAAAGAGGCATCGGCGCTCAGGTCATTGCCGGGCGACAGATCGCCGCCCTTCCGGTACTGCTCCTGAGCACTACTGGCCAGCGACGACACATCCCATTCGGCATGGAATCCCTTGTCGTCGATCCGGTGCGAGCGCGGCAGGAAATCGCCGTTGAACTGCGGGTGCGGCCAGGATGAGACCAGCACGATGTGGTTGCTGTCCGCCAACGGCGCGATGGCCAGCGCCTCGGTCCCGCGCAATGCGAAATCCAGTTTCAGCGGGAACGCAATGCGACCCTCCACGATCACCGACGGCGGCAGCAGGGCATGTACGCCGCCACCGGAGCGGCCAAGCTGGCCCTGCACAATCGCAATCGTCGAATTGCCGATCTTCAGCCCTGGCGTGCCAACCAACCCGCGCACATCCTTGATGCCGATATCCAGCCAGGGCGCGCCGAGATTGCGCGGATGCGCCGGATCGGCATCGGGCAAGTTCACGTCGAAGCCCGCTTCGATCCTGGCCTGCAATTCGTACACACGCACCTTGTGCAGGCCCCGTTCGCGCACCGATGGCACCACCTTGCCCGCCATGCGCATGATCTTCGGGAAGAACTGCCACTGCCGCTCCACCACGCGCAGCTGCTTGTGCAGCACGCCTTGCGCATCGCGTTCCTCGACCTCGACCTGTTCGCGATACGGCACCACCAGCACCGGCCCGGCGATCCCTTGTGACCCCGCAAAACTCCGCGTCACTGCCTCCACCGCCTGCGCGCGGAAGCGCTGGCGCTCGGCAATGGTGCCGCGGATCATCGCTAGCGGCACCAGGATCGCCAACACCAACACCAGTACCACGGCGACCTTCACCCCAAGACGCACACTGCCCATCGCAACACTCCTTCGGCAACCCATGCCGGTCTGCTGGCGATGCTGGCGGGCGCATGTGCACCCACGCGGTGGCGACGGTGAAGTGGCGGTGAAGTCAGCCCGCCTCAAACACGGGAACGATCAGGAGCAGCAACGCTCAGGCGCGCGGCAATACGATCCTGGCGACGCTGCCTCCACCCTCGCGTTCGACCAGTTCGGCGCTGCCACCGTGCAACGCGGCGACTTGGGCCACGAACGGCAGCCCAAGTCCGCTGCTGCGGCTGCCGCCGTCCGGTCGCGGCAACGAATAGAAACGTTCGAACACGCGACCACGTGCGAACTCGGGCACGCCCGCGCCACGGTCACGCACCGCGATGCAGATGCCCGCTGCATGCAGAGTTGCATGCACTTCGATGCAGGACCCACGCGGCGCGAAATCCATTGCGTTGTCGAGCAGGTTCACCAGCGCCTGCTGCAACAGGAAGGCATCGCCCGACACCTTGATTGCCTGCGTTGCATCGATCAGCAATTCGATCCCAGCGCCACCGGCACGTTGTCGCACAGCTTCGGTCGCGTCGCGCAACAGTTCGGCAACATCAATGGCTTGCGGCTGCTCAATGCGCTGTTGGTGTTCGACCGCGGCGAGTGCCAGCAGCTTGTCCACCATCTGCGCCATGCGCTCACCTTGCGCTGCAATGCTGGCCACGAAGCGGGCGCGATCCGCCTCCGGCATTGGCTGCTCCAGCAATTCGCTGGCGCCACGGATCGCCGCCAGCGGGCTCTTCAATTCATGGGTCAGCGCATGCACGTACTGCTCGACGTATTGCTTGCCCTCCAGCTTGACCCGCATCTCCTGCAGGGCACGCCCGAGGTCGCCGAATTCGCCCGCTGCGTCCGGCAAGTTGGCGCGTTCACCTGCGGCCACCGCATCGGCATAGCGACGCAAAGCGCCCAACTGGCGCGACAACCACCACGCCGCCATCAAGCCGACCAACAAGGCGGTTCCCATCAACACAAACCCCCAGCGCAGCACCACCGCCTGGCTGCGCGCGATGAACGGCGCCATCACCAGATTGGGCTTGGCCACGCTGAGTACGCCGATGATCTGTCCATGGCGTACATCACGTGCGCGTTCGCTTGCAAAGATGGGCGCCGCGACGTGCATCACCGTGCTGGTGTCATCGTTAGGATCACTGCGGGTCGAACGCGCGCCGTATTGCCCATGCAAGGTGCGATACACATCGTTCCAGCGCGAATTGTCACGGCCAAGGTCGCGCCCCTGGGAATCGAACACCACGATGCCGCGCGCATCGGTAATCGTCACCTGCAGGGTGCCGCCGTCTTTGGCGAACCCGGAGACGTTCGCGATCACCCGCCGCCCCTGCAGCGCGCGCAGCCGCGCGGCGAAGCGACCGTCCGCGATGTGGCCCGTGCGCATGTCGTCACTGGCCAGTTCCGCCAGCATGTTGGCGGTGTCGACCAGGGTGTCTTCCATGGCTTGGCGCACGCCCGGTTTGACCTGCTCGACGAAGACGCGCCCCACCAGCAGCGCGGCCAACGCGACGATCAGGAAATAGCCCAGCAGGACGCGCAGGCCGATCTTCATGTCAGTGAAGCCTTACTCATTCGACTACATGCAGCGCGTAGCCAAGACCTCGAACGGTGCGGATCGGATCGGCGTCGGGTGCGATATTGCGCAACTTCGCGCGCAGGGTCTTGATGTGAGTGTCGACTGTGCGTTCACCGCTTTCCAGCGCATCACCCCAGACCCGATCCATCAAGTGTGCGCGTGCGAGCACGGCGCCGGGCCGTGCCAGCAGGGTTTCCAGCAGACCGAATTCGTAACGGGTCAGGTCCAGCAGCAGGTTGCGGTAGCGGATCCGGTGGCCGGCCGCGTCCAGTTCGAAATCGCCGCGCCGCTTCCAGCCGGCGTGATCGTCACCGTCGTTGCGATCCAGTGTCTGCCGGCGCAGGCGTGCGCGCACCCGGGCGACGAGTTCCCGTGGCGAAAAAGGCTTGGCCATGTAGTCGTCGCCGCCCAGCTCCAGCCCCAGCACGCGATCGAGTTCCGCATCGCGGGCGGTCAGGAACAGCACCGGTACATCGCTTTCCGCGCGCAACGTGCGGCACACATCGAAGCCGCTGCAGTCGGGCAAGCCAACATCCAGGATCAGCAAATCGATGCCGCCGCGGCGCAGCCGCGGCAGCACCTCGCCGCCCAGCAGGACATGCTCGGCGGCATAGCCTTCGGCCCGCAGCGCGTACACCACGGTGTCGGCAATCGCGGCCTCGTCTTCGGCTAACAGGATCGTCGTCGGCATCCCGGCATCGTAAACTCGCGGGATGAATTACCGCCACGCTTTCCATGCCGGCAACCATGCCGATGTCCTCAAACACGTCGTGCTGCTCGCGCTATGCGACGCCATGACCAGCAAGCCGTCACCCTGCTTTGCGCTTGATACCCATGCCGGGCGCGGGCTGTATGACCTCGACGGCAACTCCGCACAGCGTACCAACGAGTCCGCTGACGGCATCGCCCGCCTGCTGGCCGAGGCCCCGCGCGCGCCTGCAATCCAGCGCTACCTGACCGCGGTGCGCGCCTGTCGCCAGGTGCACGGCGCGCATGCGTATCCCGGTTCGCCCTGGCTGCTTGCGCACGCCCTGCGGGAATCCGACCGCATCGCCGCCTGCGAATTGCTGCCGGACGAAGCCGATGCGCTCAAGGACAATTTCTACCGCGATCCACGCGTCGCCGTGCACCAGCGCGATGGCTACGCGGCAATCAAGGCATTGTTGCCGCCGCGCGTGGACGGGGTGAAGTTCGCACGTGGACTGGTCCTGATCGACCCGCCGTTCGAGGCGCAACTGGATGAATTCGCGACCGCCCTGGCGGCCATCCGCGAAGGCCTGGCACGTTGGCCGCAGGGCATGTTCGCGCTGTGGTATCCGATCAAGCAACGCCGCGTGTTGGCGAAGTTCCAGCGTTCCGCCGCCGCGCTGGATGCCAAGTCCGCATTGCTGGTCGAACTGCTGGTGCGCCCGGACGACTCGCCCCTGCGCATGAATGGCAGCGGGCTATTGCTGCTCAATGCACCGTGGCAATTCGACGTGGCCCTGCGGCCGACCATGCAGGCGCTGCAAGCCGCACTGGGCGAGGCCGGCGCATCGTCAAGCATTGAGTGGTTGCGCAAACCGGGGTAAGGGTCAGGCCGGAAGTTCGTCTTCCTTGACTTCCGGCTCGAAGAAACTCCACAGGATGTCCGGGAAAGCGGCTTTCAGGTCGCGTTCGATGCCATCGATCTGCTGCGCGGTCCGCGCATCGCTATGCAAACGCGCTTGCACCGAGACCATCCAGCGCGTGCCCAGTTGCAGGGTGATCAGGTTGTAGAGCTCGGCGATCTCCGGACGCGCCACCAGGAATGCGCGCACGGCTTCCTGGTTGCGCGGGTCGATGCTTTGCCCAATCAGCATGGCCTTGACCTCGATCGCCACGAACACCGCGACGACGATCAACAGCACCCCGATGATCACGGTGCCCCAGGCATCCCACAAGGGATTGCCGGTGACGACGCTCAGCACGATGGCGACCAAGGCCACCACCAGGCCCGCCAGGGCGGCCACGTTTTCGCCGACCACCACGATGTATTCCGCGCTGCGGCTTTCCCGGAACCAGCGCCACAGGTTGCGACCGACGCGCTCTTCGGCGGCTTCCCTGAGCACGGCGATGGTGGAATAGCCTTCGGCAATGATCGAGAACACCAGCACGCCAACCGCCCAGCCCCAGCTCTGCAGCGGCTCGGGATGCTTGAACTTGTGCAGTCCCTCGTACACCGAATACATCCCGCCGATGGTGAACAGCATCACCGCCACCAGGAACGACCAGAAGTAAACCTCCTTGCCGCGGCCCAGCGGATGTTCAGACGACGGTGGCGACTTCGATTGGCGGATGCCGACCAACAGCAGCAGCTGGTTGGCGCAATCGGCCAGCGAATGCACGGTCTCCGCCAGCATCGCGCCCGACTTGGTGAACCAGGCCGCCACGCCCTTGGCGATGGCGATCGCCAGGTTTGCGCCAAGCGCGACCAACACCGCCTTGGTGGAATCGCCGTGACCGGACATCAGCCCACCGCCTTCAGCAGACCGGGCTCGAAGAAGCTCCACTTCACGTCCGGGAACTCCTGCTTCAGCGCAGCCTCCACCGCGTTGATCTGCTGCACCAGCGCCAACGCGCTCTGGTCCTCGGCCATCTGCGCATGCACCGAGACCATCACGTCGTGGCCCAATTGCAGGGTGATCAGGCTGATCACCTCGCCCACTTCAGGACGGTTGGCGATGAATTCGCGCATCTTTTGCTCGCGCTCCGGCTCGATGCTTTGCCCGATCAGCAGGGCCTTGACCTCGATACCCACGAAGATCGCCACCAGCACCAGCAACAGGCCAATGGCCAGGGTCCCGATCGCATCCCACGCCGGATTGCCGGTCACCACGCTCAGCACCACCGCGGCCAACGCAAACACCAGGCCCAGCAGCGCCGCCAGGTCCTCGCCGAAGATCACCACCAGTTCGGCCTGGCGGCTCTCGCGGAACCACTGCCACAGGCTGCGACCGTCGCGCGCCTTGTCCACTTCGTGCAGGCAGGCGCGCATCGAGAAACCCTCGGCGACGATGCCAAATACCAGCACGCCGACCGCCCACCACCATTGCCGCAACGGCTCCGGCGCATGCAACTTGTGCCAGCCCTCGTACAGCGAGTACATGCCGCCGACCGAGAACAACATCATCGCGACCAGGAACGACCAGAAATAGATCGCCTTGCCGAAGCCCAGCGGATAGTCCGGCGTCGGCGGGCGCCTGGATTGCCGCATGCCCAACAGCAACAGCAATTGGTTGGCGCAATCGGCCAGCGAGTGCACGGTTTCGGCCAGCATCGCCGTCGATCCGGTGAAAAACGCCGCCACGCCCTTGGCACAGGCAATGGCGAAATTCGCGCCAAGCGCGAACAGGATTGCCCGGGTCGAATCACCGCTTGCCGACATACGCCACGTCCCATCGTCGAGTCATCAAAAGTCGCGGAAGTCTAGCAATCTGTCCGCGGCGGCATGGCATCCCAGCCACGCCCCATTCATTTTTTTAACCTTTATGCAGCCATGATGTACGCCATGGCAGCCCGCAACCGCATGCCCCCGTGGCACGAAACCATCCGATTGGCCAATGGCCGCGAAGTCTTGGTGCGCCCGATCAGGCCCGAAGACGCCACCCCGCTGCGCGCCGGGTTCGCCCTGCTGCAGCCGGATGAGGTGCGCCAGCGCTTCTTGTACCCGATGAAGGAAATGAGCCAGGACCAGGCCGAGCGCCTGACCCGGCCCAATAGCCGGCGTGAGTTCGCCTTGGTGGTCGCAGAACCACTCCCCGCCGGTGAAGCGCTGATCGGCGCGGTGGCGCGCATCGTGGTGGATGACGACGGCGAGGCCGGCGAATTCGCGATCCTGGTCAGCCATTACATCAATGGCATGGGCTTGGGCCGGCATCTGATGCGGCGGCTGGTGCGCTGGGCCAAGGGCCGCAAGCTGGAGCAGGTCTACGGCGATGTGCTGGAAAGCAACCTGCCGATGCAGGCGCTGGCGGCGTCGCTGGACTTCCGTCGTGCTCCGGGCAACTCCCCAGGTCTGGTCCGCATGGTGCTGGACGTGCCCAAGCCGAAACCGCGCCCGCGCCCGCCGTCACTGCAACCTGCAGTCTGACGGTACGCTCGCTCGATCGCTTGCCTAACCCGTGATCGGCTGCCACGGAACCGCACGCTAGAATTGACGCGGCAACATCGCGACCTAAAACCCAATCATCAAGCGCTGGCGCCCTGCGTCCGGCGCGGACATCTCTGCATGCCCTCCCGAAAAAACGCCAGCACGCACCCGTTTTCGCTGAACCTGCCCATGCCCAGGACCGGCCAGGCGCGCACTTATTGGCGCTCGCCGGCATCGGCCAGCGCGCTCGCGCATGCTGTCGCCGCGGCAGCGCACCAACACGCCGGGCCAATCCTGGTCGTTGCCCGCGACAACCATGGCGCGCAGCAACTCGAAACCGACCTGCACGCCCTGCTCGGCCATGATCCGGCGCTACCGGTGCTGCACCTGCCTGACTGGGAAACCCTGCCGTACGACCGTTTCAGTCCGCACCCGGAGATCGTCAGCCAACGCCTCGCCACACTCGCACGCTTGCCTGGGCTCACCCGCGGGATCGTCGTGGTGCCTGTCGCTACGCTGATGCAGCGGCTCGCCCCGCGCAGCCATGTGATCGGTAACCGCTTCGACCTCAAGCTGGGCCAGCGGCTGGACATGGACACGGAAAAGCGCCGGCTGGAATCAGCGGGCTACCGGCATGCACCGCAAGTGTTCGATCCGGGCGACTTCGCCGTGCGTGGCGGCTTGCTGGATGTGTTCCCGATGGGCGCGCCGGCCCCGTTCCGGATCGAGCTGCTGGATGACGAAATCGAATCCATCCGCGGCTTCGACCCGGAAAGCCAACGCTCGCTGGAGAAATTCGAGCGCATTGAACTACTACCCGGCCGCGAAGTGCCGCTGGACGAAGCACCGGTCGCGCGCGCGCTGGCCGCATTGCGCGACCGGTTCGACATCGACACCCGCCGCAGCGCGCTGGTGCAGGACCTGAAAGCAGGGCTGGCGCCGGCCGGCGTCGAATACTACCTTCCACTGTTCCACACGGACACCGCGACCTTGTTCGACTACCTGCCGGACAGCGCGCTGCCGCTGATCTGCGATGGCGCGCATGCCGCTGCCGACCATGCATGGACGCAGATCGGCACGCGTTACGAACAGCTGCGCCACGATATCGAACGCCCGCTGCTGCCGCCCGCCGAGTTGTGGCTATCGCCCGACAGCCTGCGCGAAACCCTCAACCGCGGCGAGCGCATCGAAGTCTGCGACCCGTCCAACCCCCGCCATCCCGATGCGCATCTGTTGCCGCTGCAACCGGCGCCTGACTTGCCACTGACATTGCGCGACTCCGAACCGGCGGCGGCGTTGAAATCATTCCTGGGCAGCTATCCGGGTCGCGTATTGATTGCTGCCGATTCGGCCGGGCGCCGCGAGGCCTTGCTGGATGTGTTGCAGGCCGCGGGGTTGACGCCTGAGGTCGCGCTGGATTGGCCGGCATTCGCGGCAAACGACGCGCGGTTCGCGATCGCGGTCGCGCCGCTCGACGACGGCTATGCCTTGGCTGCCCCTGCCTTGTGCATCCTCACCGAGCGCCAGCTGTTCCCCGAACGCGCATCGCAGCCGCGCCGCCGCA